>JAQSXU010000049.1 GCA_029256485.1 Clostridiaceae bacterium | reverse complement strand
GTTTCTCCTAAATCCGGGAAAAGGGAAATATCATCCAGGGTTAATGGTATTTCAGCGGCCGCTGCACGTATGTGAGCCAGCTCTATTAATAAATTATTTTTATCTATGACTGCATTTTCACTTTCGCTTTGAAAGAGCCAGTTAGGGTTAATCCCAATATACTGGTCAAAAGGCAGATTATCCAGAATAAGATAATTTGTACATTGTGATCCGCTTCTGCCAGCTCTTCCGGTCTGCTGCCAGAAGGATGCTCTGGTTCCCGGATATCCAATAATTATTGTGGTGTCTATTTTTCCAATATCTATTCCAAGTTCTAAGGCATTTGTAGATACCAGTCCCCGTAAAGCACCTGTAATCATCTTATTTTCAATTTCTTTTCGTTCTAATGGAGTGTAGCCTCCTCTGTATCCTGATATCTTGTCTGTTAAGGCCGCTCCGAAGAAACTCTCTGATTCCAGTTTATCTCTTGCTTCTTTTAACACTACTTCAACATTTCTTCTTGATTTGGCAAAGGCAATAAAGCTATTATTATTTTCCACCAGATCCGGTATGAAATCAGAAGCAACAGCAGTAACCTGTACCTGGCCATAATATTTTTTATCTGCTCCCATTATTTTAGGGGGCTGAACCAAGGAATAATTTCTTTCTGCAGCCGGTGAACCATCCTTATAAATCTGAACAAATTTCTGTCCGCAGACTTCCTCTGCCAATTCCACTGGATTTGCTATAGTTGCCGAACTGCAAAGATATTGCGGGGATGAATTATAGTATCTGCATACTCTTCGAAGTCTTCTAAAAACATTTGCTACATGGGAACCAAATGCCCCTCTGTAAGTATGCAGTTCATCAATGACAACATATTTCAGATTAGAAAATATAAAATCAAATCCAAACTTACTGTGATTGGGTAAAAACGCACTGTTTACCATTTCAGGATTGGTTAAAATAATATTTGCATTTTTTCTTATTCTGCTTCTTTCATTTACAGGAGTATCTCCATCATATACACCTGCTGAAATTCTGTTTTCACCGAAATATTCCAGGTAAGGCAAAATGGCGCGATACTGATCGCTGGCCAATGCTTTTGTAGGATATATAAAGATTGCTCTTGCAAGAGGATTTGATAAAATCTCCTGTATAACCGGCAATAAAAAGCTTAAGGTTTTTCCGCTGGCCGTGGATGTGGTTATTACAATATTATTACGCTCCATGGCTTTTTCAAACATCTCAGCCTGATGGCAATATAATTTTGTAATTCCCTTTCGTGAAAGGTATTCACATAATTCCTTTGACAAGGTACTTGGAAAATCCGAATACTTTCCTTCTCTTTTAGGTATTGTTTTATTATAAATGATTAAATCCTGTATATTCATATAAAAAACTCCTAACTATATGGAAACTTTACTGAAACTTAACTTATACATGTTCCAAAATACTGAATCTTCAACAGTTTTTGGACATGTATAAGTTTATAGTTGATGTTGTTTCCATATATTAAAATACTCTTTCATTATATAGCAAAGAATAAATAATTACATCTCTATGATTTTTAGTTTATCATCAGGAGGTTTTTATGGATTATTTAATGGGTGAAGTTGCCATATAATTACTGTAATTCCAGTTAATGACATTAAAATATTTATTGATTGGTGTATGCAGGGTGATGCTACCCTTCAAGAACGTTATGATATGTTTATGGAACGTAAAGAAATGGTTGAAAAACAAATACCTGAATCAGCTTATACAAATAATAATGGAGAGTCATAACTGACTCCCATAAGCTTTGTTTTAAATATGTCTGTAAAATTTCTGGACACGTCTCTTATTACTTTAATTTTTCATATTCTTCATTGGTTACAGGTTCTAACCATTCAGCAGGACCTGCAGCTGCATTTGCTTCAACAGCAATATGGGCAAACCAACTGTCTGCTGCTGCGCCATGCCAGTGTTTCACATTTTCAGGAATTACTACTACATCACCAGGTTCTAATGCATGCGCAGGTTTTCCTTGTTCCTGATACCATCCTTTTCCTCCAGTTACCAGAAGAATCTGTCCACCTGGATGTTTATGCCAGTTATTGCGGCATCCAGGTTCAAATGTCACATTCCCAATTGGACATTTTCCACCTGGTACCAACATTTTAAGATGCGCATCTCCAATGAAAAATTTGCTGAACTGTGGTGGAAGCTTTTCACCAATTGGGAAAATTACACCTTTGCTCAAATCCTTTTCTACTGCCATTCTTCTTTCCTCCTCGTATAATTTTATATTTTACAGTTTTTTATGACGTAAAACTATTTATAAGAAGCTGCATAAATTCCTGCAGCCTTGTTAACATTGTAATAAAATCCATTTATCAATTAGATTAACATTTATAGATTTTATACTATTACTCCTGATTATTTATCTATAGTATATAAATCATAATTACGTGTTCCCAAGCCAATTTCTTCTGCATGCTCTAATGTATGAATTCCATGTCTTGATTCCATTCTTTCTATTAATGCCTTTCCATCAGGAGCTGCATATACAAGGTCTACACAGGCCTGATCTAATGCAACAGGATCTAAGGAAGCAAGAATTCCAATATCCTCCATTTCCGGCTTTGCAGGATGTGAATCGCAGTCACAATCTACAGATAAGAAATTCATAACATTAATATAAATGATATTTTCACCTTTATAATCTGCTACTGCCTTTGCTGCCTCTGCCATGGATTCCAAAAAATCATCCTGAGGTGTATTAATTCCAAATCCGGTTGTTTCTTTACCTGCCGTATGAATTAGACTTTTACCCATAGAAGATGCGATTCCGATAGACATATTTTTGATAACACCGCCAAAACCACCCATGGCATGACCTTTAAAGTGAGCCAGGTTAATTACAAAATCGTAGTTTGCAAAGCTTTTACCAACCATATCTTCTTTCAGATGTTTTCCACCTGTAACAGGAATACTCATGGAACCTTCTGCATCCATAATGTCAACCGGTGCAATGGCCGTAAACCCATGTTCTTTAACAACTTGTCTATGTGATTCTGTATCTCCACGTTTTCCACCATATGCAGTATTACACTCTACAATGGTGCCATTTACAGACTGAACCAATGGCGCAATGAGTTTTGTAGAAAGGAAATGATGACCTCCCGGTTCACCACTTGATATCTTTACTGCAACTTTTCCTGCTGCCTCACGTTCTAATGCTTCATAAATTGCCATCAATCCGTCTGCATTGATGGCCTTTGTCATATATACAGAAGCTTTCGCTTTGTAATTAGTGTTTTTCTTGTTTAATAATAATTTCATGTAATTCTCTCCTTTTATTAATTTTCAAATGTATTTGCTACCTGTTTCAAGTATTTTGTAATATCAATATGCTGTGGGCAGCTTCTCTCACATTTTTTACATTCAATACAATCAGATGCCTTACCATATGTTTTGGTATAATTAGCATAATATACGTTATGTGTTGAGAATCCCTTATTTAATGCCTGTTTCTCTGCATTATATAGTGCAAAGTATTTTGGTATTGCAATTTTCTTTGGACATCCATCCACACAGTACTGACATGCGGTACAAGGTATTGCAATGGCTTCGTTGATAATTTTAACTGCTTTGTTTACAATGTGGTATTCTTCCTGAACAAAAGGTTTAAACTCCTGCATATATCCTGTATTATCTAATAACTGTTCCATTGAAGACATTCCGCTAAGTACCATCATCACATTCTCATGACTTGCTGCAAATCGAATTGCCCAGGATGGCACGGACATATCTGGATAATATTCTTTAAATAATTTTTCTGCCCTCTCAGGTACTTTTGCTAACGTACCGCCTTTAATGGGCTCCATAACGATAACCGGCTTATTATGTTTCTTTGCCACTTCATAACATTTTCCAGACTGAATACTTTCATTGTCCCAATCCAGATAATTTAACTGCAACTGAACAAAATCCACTTCAGGATGGGCAGTTAATATTTCATCTAATAGGTGGGCTGAATCATGAAAAGAGAAACCAATGTTTTTGATTTTTCCTTCTTCTTTCTTTTTCTGTATAAAAGAAAATGCATCCACTTTCTTTGCAATTTCATAATGAGCTACACCCAGATTGTGAAGCAGATAATAGTCAAAATAATCTACCCCGACTTTTTCTAACTGTTCATTGAAAATTTTATCCAAGTCCGACTGTGTTTTTAAAAACATAGTTGGCATTTTTGTAGCAACTGTAAAAGAATCTCTTGGATGACGTTTTACCAATGCTTCTCTTAATGCAATTTCACTTTTAAAATTATGATACATGTAAGCCGTATCGAAATAGGTAAATCCTCTTTCCAAGAAAGTATCTACCATTTTATTTAACTGCTCAAAATCAAAACTTGTTTGATCTTCTTTATCTTTAATGGGCAGACGCATAAATCCAAATCCTAATTTTTTCTGTTCCATATCTTTACTTCTCCTTAACTTTTATTTATCTCTACATACTGTTAAACTTTAGCGCTTAAAGTCTACTCCAAGTCAATAGTTTTTTTTATTTTTTCCTAACTGTAATTTTAATTGCCAAATAGTTTAACTGCCTGTTTCATTTTATTAATTATATCCACATCAAATGGACAGTTTTTCATACACAACCCGCATTCTATGCACTCACTTGCGTGGTTTTTTAATAGATTATAATGATTCTTTAATGTTTCAGGAACATCTTCTTGAATTAATGCTAAATCTAAATATTTATTTACTGATGAAATATCTATGTTTTTCGAACATGGTGCACAATGGCCGCAGTACATACAATGTCCGCTGAATGAACTTCTTGGGGCATTTGCAAGAACTTCACTATAATCTTTTTCTTTTTCACTTGCAGTGACATAGGCCGCTGCTGCAAGTATTTGATTGGTATTAGATACTCCAACCATTACGGAAGCAACTGCAGGTCTGGTTAAACAGTAATGTAAACATTGTACTGGAGTCAGTGCCTTTTCAAAAGGCGATTCCTTTTCACTTAGCAGTACTCCTGCAGCATATCCTTTCATAACGGTTAGTGCAACGCCCTCATTTTCACATGTTTGATATAACTTACTACGTTTTGGATCAACACCTTCATAAGTCCTGTTTTTAAAAGTATCTTCTGCAAATAATATGTTTACATCCTCACTGGCTGGCAGCATATCATAAGCAGCATTGATACTAAATAGAATTACATCAATTATTCCTGTTTCCACTGCTCTAAAGGCAATATCCGGATTATGTGTTGATATACCTAAAGACCTAATAATACCTTTTTCTTTTAATCCTTTTGCATATTTAATTATTTCTCCATTAAAAATGTTATCAAAATCTTTTTCATCATCAACATAATGAATCATGCCTACATCCACATAGTCTAACTGCATTCTGGTTAAAAAGTCTTCATATGCATTGACAGCTTCATTAAAATCCCTGGTACGCCTGTATTGTCCTCTATCCCAGGTAGAACATAGATGTCCTTCAATAACAAAACTGCTTCTAGGATATTTACTTAAGGCTTTGCCAACATTACTTCTAACTTCCGGATTTGAATTATATATATCAATAAAATTAATACCTTCATTCATTGCACAATCAATAATTGCTTCGCAGTGTTCATAACTTTTATTTTCAAATCCCTCACCGCCAATTCCAATGGCACTTACTTTAATTCCCGTTCTTCCTAAAATTCGATATTCCATATTAATCACCTCATAATTAAGGATATCACTTTGAGTTAACTCTAAGTCAAGATGTTTTTCTTATATAGATTCAATTAAGTTAAGCAACATTTGGAGTTATTACCTGTTATTTGCCCGTTCTATTTTGGGTGGTCCGGGAATGTTTTCAACCATTATTAATCATCTGATTTTCTCAATTTTTTTTCGTTTACCAATACTCTATCTTCATATCCATCAATTTTTTTATCCAGACGTTCTAGCGTTTCCTGCATTTCTTTAATGTTTTCAGCAAGCCGGCTACGTTGTTCTATCAAAAGTTCTTTTCTAGCCTTGATTGTAGAATTTCCTTGCTGTACCATAGTTACGTACTCTACTAATACTTCAATGGAAAGTCCAGCACCACGCATACATTTCATAAAATGAACCCAATTACAATCTTCTTCTGTATAGTCCCTGATTCCGCTGTGATTTCGATTTACTGGTGGAATCAAACCAATTCGCTCATAATAACGCAGCGTATCTGCTGTTAAATTATATTTTTCACTTACTTCTGCAATCAACATAGAACGGTACCCCCTTTATCGAATGAAATTTGTGAATGTGGTTTTTTCTCTTTCTGGAAAAGCAATACCTGCTTTTATCCCAGCTTCTTTGCATTTTAACAAGAATGCCATATTTCTTCCTAAGGTGCGCATAATCTGTAAACCTTCTATATCCTTTTTCACATCTTCTGGAGTTTGACCGTGTACCATATTCCAGTACTGTGAAGAAATAATTGGCATCTCCATTAATGTAAAGTATTTATTTAACTGATCGAAAGTTACTGTAGTTCCAGCTCTTCTGGCTGATACAACAGCAGCAGCAGGTTTCAAATAAAAAGACTGCTTACCTGAACATAAATCTGTATAAAATGCACGATCCATAAAAGAAGTGATTGCCCCCCCAGCAGCTGCAAAGTGTACCGGAGAACCAAATATATAGCCATCAAAATTTTCTGCTATCTCAAGAAATTCATTGACTTTGTCATTAAATACACAATGGCCTGTTTTGACACAGCTTTTGCAGGCAATACATCCGGCTAATGGCTTTGCTCCAATTTGAAATATTTCCGCATCTATTCCTTCATGTTTTAAAGTTTCTGCCACTTCGTTTAATGCTGTATAGGTACATCCTTTTTCATGTGGGCTTCCATTTACTAATAATACTTTCATAGTTTATTCCTCCATCTTATATTTCTTTGTTCTATATACACCCTATCACTTAGAGTGCACTCCAAGTCAAGTATTTTTTGCAAAAATAAAAACCCCTCATCCTAAAAAGGACAAGAGGTAAACTCACATGATATTATAATTTTATTTCGTATATTTAAGAAAACCATTCTCAATAATTAGCTTAAGCTTCTCTATATCATATAAATATTCCACATAGGATTTTAACATTCTCTCCATCATGTAATATCTGTATATATTATTTACATGGATATTAAAACTTTTAATGACAGCCTTTAAAATTTCTTCCATTGTCATAGGTCCATCTATTACTTCATATATTCTCATTGCTCTGCTTTCATAAAAATCCATATTATCATCTATGAGTTTTTTAATGTCTTTATACATTCCTTTATGCGCCACCACATATTTGCTGCAGTGCAGGTCATAAAGCCTGGCCTTGCTCTTCATATCTTCACTTAATATATAGGCATAGGGCATTTTCGCTCCCTCCATAACTTCATAGCTTATGAGAGCGTCTCCTAAATAGGCAACATCGTCAGGAGTTATAATGCATATATGAGCCGGACTGTGACCTGGTGTATGAATAATCCTGAAGTTAACCCCGCATAGTGATATTTCATGTTGATTTTCCTTTATCATAATATCTGTTTTACAAACCATATGTCCAAAGTGTTCCTTTACAAGCTTTAAGGCTTGGCTTCCATAATAAAGCTTAAGATTAGCCTCAGAGCTGCAGATAAGGGCTTCATAAGCCGCCATTGCAATAATAGAATTATATTTATCTTTAAAATATGCATTGTTCCCAATGTGGTCTATATGAGCATGACTGTTTAAAATAGCTGCAACTCTATAATTATTGTTTTCCAGAACTTCCTCAATGCCCTCTCGCTCTCCATTTTTCCAGCCTGTATCTAACATAATAATTTCTTCATCATTAATTTTATAAAATGGTATATAGGTCATTCCAGTATCAATGCAATAAGTATTTCCTTTTACTTTTAATATGTCCAATTAAATTTCTCCTTCTAATATCACAGTATTCTTTTGGGTACTATAACACTTAATAGTGCATGCTTGTAATAGCAATGCTGGTATTTTAAAATAATACCATAATAAAAAAATAGTATCAACAGAATAAGGAGGATAATAATTTGCTTGAGGAGATTATTTCAAGAAGAAGTATACGAAAATATATTGATAAAAAACCAGTTGAAGATGCGAAAATCATTGAACTCATTGAGAGTGCAAGGATTGCTCCATCTGGTTCTAATACACAACCCTGGCATTTCATTGTAGTGAAATCTGATATAACTAGGCAAAGATTAGCTGAGATATCTCATAATCAGAAATGGATGATGTCTGCTCCAGTTTTTATCGTATGTGTTGCAGATATACGTTCCAGAATTAAGGAAGAAGTGGAGTTATCACTAAACGAGAATAGCCCTGAGCATGAGCTTAAACAGATAATAAGAGATACATCAATAGCTATAGAACATATGGTACTTAGTGCTGAAGGGTTAGGGCTGAGTACTTGTTGGGTTGCTTGGTTCACTCAAGAAGAAATTAGACCAATTCTGAACATACCTTCTGACAAGTATGTAGTTGGCATTATTACCCTTGGTTACTCAGATGAATCACCTAAAGCTCGTCCAAGAAAAAATTTGGAAGACATAATGCATTATGAAAACTGGTAAAGAAGCAGAAGTCACACCCCCAGAAAAATTCAAGAGCATGGATTAACTTTATTGGTTAGTGTTGGAAGAGTCAACAAGAATCGCTGGCTCTTCTAATTTAAAAATCCAAATGCAGAATAGTAGTTATTCCTTTTAAAACAGTTTCTTAGGCTTCTTTGCTATAAACATTCCGCTTATTTTAGGTATGTCAATACTTCCTTCCTTTAAAATTATATGTTCCAGATATGTGTAAAAGTCCTTTATTCTGCTTTCCGTCATTATATCATGTATATTTATATGTCCCTCCAAAGACAGAACGTAATCTACTAAAGGCTTTGCTTCTGTAATGTGGAGAGAATCTTCATATATTAACTTTTCAACAGAATCAAAATGCTTTGATAGCTGTTCTGCTCCATTTTCTAATCCGAATTCCTTTGTAGCAGAAAAGGACACATAATCAAGGCGAGAATCAAAATTCTCCACTAAAGCTTTAAACCCCTTCATATTATTAATGCCATTGGTAGCAGCGTAAAAAGTCCCATCTGATTTAAGTATACGGGCAATCTCACTTATGGCTAAATCTCTATTTTGCACATGATAAAGCATATGGTTTGCAATAGCACTGTCAAAGGAGTTGTCTTCATATTCAATGCTTTGTATATCCATAACAGAATAATCAGTTACTTGTTCAATATCTGAAAGCTTATCCTTTGCTGACTTTAACATACCTTCAGATAAATCTGTGAGAATAACTTTGATATACTTTGGAATTTTATTTCTGTTATTGGCCCATATGGTTCCATTACCACATCCAAATTCAATAACTCTATCACTAGGCCTAAACATAAATTGATCAAATACCCAATTTGTCCATCCATACTTATTTGTACTGAAGCCATTATGTAAAGCCTGTCTAGCATTTAAATTTTTATCTGAACTATACTGAAATCTAACTATATCTCTATCATTTGCTCTAGACATATAATCACTCCATTCATATTATACTTCAACCTTTTTTATAAGGTAGATATAAGCAAATTATACCATACTTTTACTCTCTTCAGCCTTCATCAGATTTATGAATTCGTCCTCAGGCACAGGTTTACTCATAAGATAGCCCTGAAACATATCACAATTATTTTTTTTTAAATAATCCAGCTGATACTTATCTTCAACACCCTCCGCAATAACCTTCAAGCCTAATTGTCTTGCTAGAAGGATAATTATATTAGTTATATTTTTTTTCCCCCGGTCAGATTCTATATCTGCAATAAAGGTTCTATCTATCTTTACAATATTTGCTGGCAGCATCCTAAGGTATGTAAGTGATGAATATCCGCACCCAAAGTCATCCAGTGCGATTTTTATATTATTATTTTTAAGTTCTGTTAACTTGTCAATGACTAAATCTGTAGCTTTTATTAACACTGATTCAGTAATTTCAATTATTATCAATTCTGGTTTAATACCTGCTCTTTTTATGGTACTTAATATAAAAGGTGTAAATTCCTTTTGCAGTAAATGATGAGGAGATATATTGACGGAAACATAAAAGTCTTTATATCCTCTGTCATACATTCTTTTAGCATATTGACAGGTATTTTCAACAACCCATTTTTCAATTTCTATTATAGTTCCATTTTCCTCCGCCATACTGATAAATTTATCCGGGAAGATCATTCCATATTCAGGATGTATCCATCTGATCAAGGCCTCACAGCCTTTTATTTTTCTCAATGAAATATCCACTATTGGCTGGTAATATAATTTTAATTCATTATTCCTTATGGCTACATGTAAATCTGATTGAATTTTAGCCTTTCTTATTGCATCTTCTCCCATTTTTGCATCATAGAAGGAATTAGTATGTTTACCAAGTTCCTTTGATTTGTACATGGCTGTATCAGCATTTTTTAATAGTTCTTGAAAAGTATCTCCATGTTCCGGGTAAATAACTATGCCACTGCTGTAAGTAATATGAAAAATTTTTTCATCAATAAAAATAGGACTAGCCAGCACTTTATACAGATACTTCAAAAATTTTTCTACCTGTTCTTTATCTTGAATATTTTCTATTAAAACAATAAATTCATCTCCGCCTAACCTAAAGAACATAGTTTTATTATCCTGGGTTTCTCTTAATTTATTACCTACTTCTGATAATAGCTTATCTCCTGTAAGGTGCCCATAAGAATCATTTATAAACTTAAAATTATCTATATCTATAAAAATCATTGAGAATTTACTTCTATTTTTACTGGAATTTTGAATTTTATGGTCTATGACTTCACTGAGCATTAATCTGTTTGGCAGCCCTGTTATTGAGTCATGATAGGCTAAATCATGTATCCTCTTCTCTTGTTCCTTCAGTTCTGTAATATCTGTAAATGCTCCAAATACAGAAACCGCCTCATCCTTCTCATTAAATTCACATTTTGTACTTGATAATAACCATTTGTAGTTTCCATTTTTACATTTTACTCTATACTCAAAAGTTTTCACTGCAATTTTATGTTGAACCTGATGTTTAATACCTTCCTTAACAAAACTAAAATCCTCTGGATGCACAATATTAAACCATTCATCTAACTTCTCCAGTTCATTAGGTTCATATCCAAGGATGTCGTAAAGCCTTCCAAAGAAATATCTTTTGTTATTAACTAAGTCACCTTCCCAAATAATATCCTTAGTAGCCTCTGAAACTATTCTGTATCTTTCTTCACTTTTTTTTAATTCTTCCAGTTTTTTAACTAATTCTTTTATAGTTATTGTTGTATTTTTTTCAAATAGAACTGATGTTACTTGACTCCCCATTACTTCACCTTCTATAAAAGTATCTAAATTTCTTATAACTATGAACCTGCCGAAATTATTTAATATTTATTAATTTCTACAAATTTCCTTTAATTCCTTCATTTTTATGAAATGATGTAACATTTTCTCACAATGACCAAATGGGGATTTTCATTTAAGCTCATCAATTTTTTTGTCTGTAATTACAGCTCTGAAGCCTCTAAATAAAACTATAAAAATCCAACAGCTTTGCTGGTGGTATTTCCTCAGCCATATAAGGGTATCTTTCCAGCGTTGTGCCTTAAGACACTTCTAAAGTCTCGCCGCATTTTATGGTCACAGTTATTAACAGTAAATTTATGGTATGGTTAATCTGTAGTATTGATACATAATTGTAAAATAATGTTGATAATAATTGTCTAATAGCAGTACAATTTGTCATAAATATGATATAATTTTCTTATATATTTTCTGAGGTGATCTTATGCTTAATTCACTATTTGTCAATGCTTCTATTCTTATATCTTTTTTATATTTAGGAAGCCAACTATTTAAAAATAAGAAAGTTAACTCCAAATCAGATTTAATAACTAAAATTTCAATAGGAATATTATCTGGACTAAGTGGATGTATATTGATGTTTAATGGAATTAATTTATCTCAAAATATGATTATGGATTTTAGAATAGTTTCTGTAATAATACCTTCTCTTTGCTGTGGCCCTATATCTGCATTAATAACTACGATAGTTATTATAACATTTAGAATTAGTTATTTTGGAATAAGTAATGCTTCAATAAATGCATCAATTAATCTAGCAATATTGTTTTTTATTTTTAGTATTATATCAAAATTGAAAATTAACTTTTCAAAGAAGTACATATCTATGTGTCTTGCGAATATATTATCTTCAATAATTTGGACCTTGATATCAGTGAAAGATGCCAAAGTTATTTTAAGTATTTTAGATAATTATATTATTTCTACGATTGTAGTATCCATTATAATATATTTTGTTTTAATTTATATATCCAAAACAAATGAACTATATTTAAAGCTTAAACAAGAATCTACCAAAGACTTTCTTACAGGACTTAATAACGTAAGAGAATTTGATAAGTTATTAAATAAATTTTCAGCCAATGCTATTGAAAAAAATGAAGATTTATCATTACTTATGATTGATATAGATTTCTTTAAAAATGTAAATGATACTTTTGGGCATTCCTCTGGAGATATGGTTTTAAAACAACTTAGTGATATTCTTATAAGTTGTTGCAGACACTTTGATATTATTTCAAGAAAAGGTGGGGAAGAATTTACCGTAATTTTATTAGATTGTAATTATGGACAAGCAATTAACATTGCAGAAAAAATTAGGAAAAATGTAGAAGGTTTTCATTTTATTATTGAAAAAAATCAAAAAATAAATGTGACAGTTTCTATTGGTGTAAGTTCTTATCCAGATATAACAAACAACCCTAGCAAACTTTTATATGAATCCGATAATGCACTATATTTCGCAAAGCGCAACGGAAGGAATCAAGTTCATTAGTTTTTTATTATAAAGCCACGGCCAAGGATTTCTCCTTAGTTGTGGCTTTAATCTTAGAACTTCCCTGTGAACTTAATAACTTGAATTACTGTGTCTAATCTATCTTTACCAATTATTACTTTCTTTACATATACTATCCAATCAAACCCTTGATGTTTTCCATCTACACATACAACATTTTATAAGATTGATCTTACCTCAATTCTTAAAATGTTCCCCTAAAGCGTATTATGCTGAAGATTAATGGTTCAACATGGTTTTCTACAAAAAAGTCTACGTCCATTTATGGTACGGTTCACTGTAACTTAAATATTGCAGCATAATATTGCTTTGTCGCAAAGGTTATATTTTTTAAACCTATTTATGCCGGAAATTATTTTATTTTTATATTTTGATACATTTATTTCATCTTCAGGCCAGAAGTTTTTAACATATAATGTATTACTTTTCTTATCTGTTTCCATTTCAATTCTTGCTATGAATTTGCCATCGCAAAGAATCGGAAGAACATAATAGCCATATTTTCGCTGGGGAACAGGAGTATATACCTCCCATTTATATTTAAATTCAAACAGCTCTGCAATTAGTTTTCTGTCCCAAAGCAGATTATCCAATGGAGCGATTATTCTGGCATAATCCGTATTAACAGAACTGTTTTCTGAAGCCTTTAGAAGTTCAATATTTTCAGCTGCAATATAAAGAGCATGTTTCATTCCATTAACATTAATCTGCATAATCTTTCCTTCAATAAGCAAATCATTAAATGCCCTATTGCGCTGTTCACTTTTAAATTCTCTTATGCCCAGCCAGGCATCACTGGGCCTGTTCCACAGTACACCAATGCTGTTTAATCTGCGAAGTGCAACCCACTTAAAATATTCATCCTCTGTTTTGTATGGTGCTTGCTTTTTATAGTACTTTTCAGGTATATACTTATGAGAAAGGCAGTAATATCTTCTTGCACCTTTTTTATGATGAACAACGGCTAATCCAGCATAACACATGCACTCTAAAGCAGCTTTTGCAAGCCTTTGAGGTCCATAATGCCAGTCTACCTTCTCTTCAAGCTTAAAATCTGATGAGCATGCAAAATCATTGGCTCTTAAATATTCAGTTATTTCATCAATAGCATCCTTATGCTCTTTACACCAAGGCACATATGATTTTCTATGCCTTTCAAAGCATGACCAATCCCTAACAGTACATATAGACATATTTTTGTCCCAGACATCAAACAAAACCCTGTCAGAATAAAGATACTTTTCAATATCACCCTTTTCATAGCAACAGCACCTGGATTGCAATACTAAATCCGGATTTCTGCCCACCACATCTAAGGGATCAAACTGAATACATCCCACCTTACCAATAAACTCTACAATACTATCTTTGCTTTTAAGCAATGAGTCATCACACAAATGCTGATATTTAATTAAAAAATTACATATCTGTTGTTTTTCATATGTGTTTGGTAGAATATTGTCCACTGCTTTTTTCCTCACAATTACTATAAATTTTCTTCATCTGCAGGAAATTTAATTCCGCCCTTTTTTCTTGCAATTGTCTCAACTTCGCTGACTATTAAGCTGTGATCTAACATTTCATAGCATTTTTTAAGATTTTTATTTTTGATTATATCCATGAACTCAAGGAATTCATTAGCCATGCGGTGTTCATAATTATTTACATTTATTGCGGAGCTGGTTCCATCATTTAATAATAATTGAAAGCTCTTGCACACATTTGCAGGAGTATCCTGATATATGCAGCCTTTATCTCCCTGAATGTTATTTGCAATAGGTGCTTTACAGTCCTTTGCTCCAATGCACACACATTTAAATTTACCATAATCCAATATTAATACCCCAGAGGTATCTATGCCTCTCTGTACATTTGGATAGTATTCTACATTTTCAGGCTTTCCAAAGAGACCTACTACATAGTGGATATTGTAAATATTTAAATCCATTAATGCACCGCCGGAAAATTTAGGGTCAAAGGCAGGAAGTACATTGCCTTCCTTGAACTTGTCATATCTGCTGGAATACTGAGAATAATTACATTGAACTATCCTGATATTTCCTAGAGAAGGAAGTAGCTCTTTAATTTTTTTATAATTAGGAAGATATTGATTAGTTATTGCTTCCAATATAAATAACTGTTTCCTCCTTGCTAAATCACTTAAAATTAAGGCTTCCTTGTATGTTGATGTAAATGGTTTTTCCACTATAACATTTTTATTTGCCTCTAATGCCTTCTTTGCATATTCAAAATGAAGATTATTTGGCAGTGCAATATAAATCACATCTAAATCATAGTTTAAAAATTCTTCATAGTTATATAAAACATTCTTAATTCCATATTTATTTTTTAGATTATTTAGTTTCTCTTCACTTCTTTTTGTACCGCAGATAGCTTCTAATTCTAATCCCTCTAATTGTGGTGTAATTGGCAGGAGCTCTTGAACAATCTTACCTGATCCTATAATACCTAATTTCATATTTATCCCTCCGTTTATAAATTATCTATAAATATTATACCCTTTCCAATTAGTTTGCACATTAGAAAATTACATTATTAATTAAGTTTTATAATTTTAAATTAATGATGAAATAATCTTAAACCTGAGAACGCCATAGCCATATTATATTCATTACATGCTTCTATTACAATGTCATCTCTTACAGAACCACCTGGCTGAACAATAAACTTTACTCCACTTTGAGCCGCTCTATCAATATTATCACGGAATGGGAAAAATGCATCTGAGCCTAATGAAACTCCATTCAAAGTTGAAAGCCATTTTCTCTTTTCTTCTAAGGTTAACTGAGTTGGCATTTCTTCAAAAATATCACTCCAGCCTTCTTTTTCAATTTCAGTCACATCATCTCTTAAAAACTGATCTATAGCATTATCCATATTAGGGCGTGTTACACCTTTTTTAAATTTTAAATTAAGCACTGCAGGATGTTGTCTTAAATACCATATATCAGCCTTTGATCCAGCAAGTCTTGTACAGTGAATACGAGACTGTTGTCCCGCCCCACACCCAATAACTTGACCATCATAGACATAACATACAGAATTGGATTGAGTATATTTTAGAGTAATCATAGCTATAATCAAATTTCTTTTTGCTTCTTCAGGAATTTCTTTATTATTTGTTACTATATTAGTCAGCATATCTTCATTAACTAAAACTGAATTTCTTTTTTCCTGGAAGGTTATACCATAAACTTCTCTACTTTCAAGCTCTTCTGGCTCATAATTAAAATCCATTTCGATTATGCAATAGTTACCTTTCTTCTTTTTCTTTAATAACTTTAATGCTTCATCAGTATACCCTGGAGCAATTATTCCATCTGAAACGGATCTACTTAAAATTGCTGCTGTTGGTAAATCTACTACATCACTAATGGCAGCCCAATCACCAAAGGATGACATTCTATCTGCACCTCTTGCTCTTGCATAAGCAGCAGCCACAGGAGATAAGTCATTATCCTCAACAAAATATGATTTTTTTAGTGCATCACTCAAAGGAATCCCTACTGCAGCACCTGCTGGACTAACATGTTTGAAAGATGCAGCAGCTGGTAAATTTAATGCTGATTTTAACTCTTTAACTAACTGCCAGGAATTGAAAGCATCTAAAAAATTAATATATCCTGGAGTTCCATTTAATATTTTAAATGGCATTTCCCCATGCTTTGTATAAATTCTAGCTGGTTTTTGATGTGGATTACATCCATACTTTAGAACAAACTCTTTCATTACTAACACCTCCATATTAATGTTATAAAAATAAAAAACGCCTGGATAAATATTATTTTACCCAGACGGTGGATACTTTTATTAAATTATGCTTCCTATGGTTAATTCCATTTCCGCCAGTTGCATAATTTCTCTAGCTGCCTAAGCAGCTAAATATTATTTATTGTGGTCTCTATCATCCTTTATACTTAAACCGAAAATAAAAATTAAAAACAAAATTAATATTCCTGCTAATATGTTTGATAATGTTTTACTAATACTATTTATTAATGGTGTCTGAAAAAGAATTGCAAATAGTACAGGTATTATTGCTAATAACATGTATATTTTTTTATACTTAAAATACTGAACAAGAAGAAGAACACCTAATAATGCAAGTAATATTATGCTCATAATGTGGTTCAACTTTATTTCTCCTTTCGCTTTTGTTTATTTGTATACTAATTATAACATCTTATAGCATCAATTGCATCATATTGAGCATCTCTTCCGCCAAGTTACTTTTTCACAATTCAAGTGCAAATAATTATAAAAAAAGGACAGATTAATTGCATAATCCATCCTTACGTTGAATATTATATTTGAATATTTCAAGCCAAAATATTAAGATTCTTTATCTGCATGCCATAAAATAGTACTGTCCTTTAATTGTTGGAAATCTTTCTTCAGAAGGATCAACAGCAAGTGACATGCCTATTAAACCAGCAATGATTAAAAATATACTCATCATATTATCACCCCACACAAAATTATATTATATTATAATATTTGTCTCTTCATGAATTATTATAACTCTAATCACATATAAATTGCAAGCGTTCTTGCAATATTTTGTGTAAATTTTGCATAAAATATTTCTTTATAATTGGTTAATTAAAATTATTGCCTAGGTAATAATAAAAGAGAAATGAAAATGGTGAAAATTTAGTTAGTATTAGTCTCTGTATAGCTACATAAAAACGCCGTAAAATTGAATTTTACGGTGTTTTTATACGTTGCTTTTCAATGAGATTTAACAATAATCATACCTTAACATAATAATAACATTGCATGAAAATTTATAAACTTGCTTGATCAGGTGTAATAAATGTTGCACAATCTGTTTCTTGTGTATTATGTGCATTCTTAGGTTGAACTTCTATTCTTTCTGCTGAACATAGATCACCCTGCATGTAATAGTGACAAGTATTAACAATACATTTAATTCCTGGATTAGCATGGTCCATTTTCTCTTGTATCATTTCTCATACCTCCTGTATAAATCTTAATTACATGTGATATTGTCTTCAAAATTTGATTTTTTATGCATGCTGACAATTTTTCAAAGCCTTTTCTTTAATAATAGAAGCATATCCATTTAAATCAGCGTAATATAATATGAATAAGTGAAGATGATACCAAAGCTATAAGAAAAATCAGGCAGGTTAATTTTAGAGCAGTTTTAGCACCTAACTCCTTAATCATTGTAAAAAAAGATGCAACACATGGAGTTGAGAGAGTTAAAAATATACAAGCAGTTATAAATTGCTGTGCTGTAAGATTTAGTGGTAAAAGCAATGCTACTGATGCATCTTTTCTGAGAAAGTTTAAAAGCATAATTGGGGCAATTCCTGATGGAAGGCCTAGTAAAATATTTACTGGCTTCTGTATTATTTCTGTAATGAAACTTAAAACATGGAGAGCATCCAGTATATTCATAGCCAGAACACCTATGCCGATCATTGGAAGGACCTCAGCAAAGTACTCTGCAATTCTAATCCACAGCTTATTGGCCATAAGCTTAAATGATGGTATTCTGCAAGCAGGAAATTCAGTAAAAAATTCAGATGTATCTTCCTTTTTATATATCCGGTTCATAGCCAAATTCATTCCTAAAGCTAAAGCAATTAATATAGTATAAATAATCAAAACAGTGGTTACTCCATAATTCATTCCAAGCGACACTATCATTGCGCTCTGTGAAAGGCATGGTGCACTCATAAAAATTAATGTAATAGTGAGAATTTTTTCACGTCTGTTAGTCAGGCTCCTTGTAGCCATAAATGCTGGTACCTTACATCCCAGTCCAAGCATTACAGGTATAGATGAATATCCATGAAGACCAAGCTTATGAAAAAATTTATCTAGAACAACAGCAAGTCTAGGAAGATAACCAAAATCCTCAAGGAATCCGAAAACAAGATAGAAAGAGAAAAAATAAGGAAAAACTGAAACTAGCGCTATATAAATACCACTTGTAAATATTCCAAAAGACTGAATAGGATCTGAACTATTGCCAATAAAGAGATTTCTAATAGTGGGGGACGGAATTTTACTGACCACCCTTTCAAGCAATGGATTATATAGAAGTGAGTAAAACGGTTCAAATACTAGTTTAATTAGGCCTTCACCAATAAATCGCACAATTATTAACGTGAACATAAGAACAAAAAAAGCGATTACGATGCCCCAAATTGGATGCAATGTTAAATCACTTATACTTTCGAGAATTGTATGATGACGATGGGATAGCTTCTGTACCTTCTTAACAATATTGCCGATATAATTCCAATTATCATCAGGGTTAAGTGCTAAATCACTGGTTCCAGCACTGGTTAATGATGCAAGAAGTTCTGAAATTCCTTCACTTCGAAGAGCACTAACTGTTATAACTGGAATACCCAGTAATTTTTCAAGTTCCTTAACATCAATAGTAATACCTTTATGTGCAGTTTCTTCCCATAAATTTAAACATACCACCATAGGCTTATTCATTTTTATAAGTTGTAAAGTCAAATTAAGATTACGTTCCAAGTTTGTTGCATCAACTACATTAATAACTATATCAGCATCATTAATTAAATTTATTGCAATTTCATCTGTTTTTGAAAATTCTTCTAGTGAATAAATGCCCGGGCCATCTATTATTTCGTATTCATTACCTTTATAATTGCAATGACCCGCCTTCATCTCAACGGTAGTTCCAGCATAATTTGCTGTAACAATTCCAATTCCAGTGGTTCTTGAAAAAACTAGGCTCTTACCTACATTAGGGTTTCCAGCAAGTACAACTTTTTTCATAAACCCTCCTTGTTTTGTGTGAATTATAGATTTTTAAAAATGCGCATTAATTTGAATAAGCTAAATTTAATTATAAGCGTTCAACGAGAATTTTTTTTGCAATATCATACCCTAAAGCAAACTGCATAGCACCTTTTTCAACTATAATTGGTCCTTTTGCCAAAATAGCACTCTTCTTCAGAATAATAGTCCCTGGGAATATTCCCATATTCTTGAGCTTGCCAATTAAAACACCATTTCCTTGAAGTTTTATAACCTTTGCAGATTTTCCACATTCAAGTTGGTACAGGTAAATATAATTATTACTATTCACTATATTATTTTCCAGATTTGTCATATCTTTATTTTTTACTTGTTGTTTCCAAATACTTTTAAACATCCTCTTTCTCCATGCTCTCACTATATTGTATATTTCTTTACATGATAATTATAATCATTGTCATGTAAAGAATCAACATTTTTAAACTAAACTTTTAACTTTAAATTCATCTGAGTAGGCTTTACCTTTCATTAATGTATGAAAAGGCTTTAGAATCAAGTTCTTATAATATAATAAAAACACTTATATTATAAAACTATATAGTATACTGTCATAATAGTGAATCCCAGGGGTACCCCCAACTTTATCCATTCTTTGCTTTTAATTTTTAATTTACCCGCAGAAATAATGTTTGGTATATTACCCGGAATCATCATTCCCCCGCTAATAAGCAATCCCATTAATACAGCTTTTACTTGTGCTTGTGACATTTTAGAACTTATTTCAGCCACAGCTAACGTTGCGTTATCTAACACTGCTGAAGACATATTAATCCAATATAAATAACGAATATCAAGGGATATTACATAATTATCAATTATTGGTGTAAAACCTACTCCAAGTAAGTCTAGAGCAATAAGAAACAAAAATATTTTAAGTGCTCTTATGATTATTACTGTATTTGTTTCTTCTATAACAACTTCTTCGGAATTTATTTCTTCAGTTTTATCTTCATTGGCAAAACATGCTCCAATAATTCCAAGAATTAATATACCAGGTATAATATAAATGCCAAATTGCTTTAAAAGATACCAAAAGCTCACATCAAGTTTAGAAACTACCATTGTAGATAAGGGTTCCCCTATTGGAGTTAATACTGCCCCAAGTCCAATTGCAAAACATGAAACTATATCAATATTTATTTTGTTTTCTCTGCTAATTGGAAGTATATTAATCACTTCTACTAGAAGAAGTGCGGATATAATTGCAGTTATGATACTTGATAAAATTCCTAGAGTTACTATTAATAAAAATACGAAAATTCTTAGTGGAATATGTTTTAAAATATGTGTTAAAGTTTCCTTTATATGTGGGGTTAGTGTTCTAAACAAAAATCCCCCTGCTAATACAGCCAAAACAATTATATACATAAATTTATTTTGGAAAATACGAGAGATCAGCTCTTCATTTAAAGAACCTGAAATAATAGATGCTAATAGGCCAACTGAAAATACAAAAAGTTCAAGATTCTTTTCTACTTTCATTGATACAATTGGTAAAATAAAAGTTATTGCTAAAAGTAAAATTAATACATAAATCATTATTGCTGCCGCCTTTCTATTATAAAGTATATTGAAGTGAGTCTAGTGTTCTTAATTTAATATGTATAAAAGATTTGATGGTAAGCCTACTTCATATTTTCTTCTTTTTGAAATTTTCTTGGAAAATAAAATTAATACAAACAAATGCTGTAATTATTAGTCAAACAGGGATAACTACATTGATAATATCAGTAAAGCCTATATCATTACCTCCTCACATTTCAAACACTATGCAATAAAAATAAAAAAGTGGGAAACTCAAATAAGAGTTTCCCACCCTAGAAACAAATTTCTTGGAATCAAGCTTCAGCTTGTCCAACCGATAAAAAATATTATATTATTGAAACTATATCATATAATTTATATTAATTCAATATTAAACTGAAAAAGCTTCACTTTTTTTACAAATGCGAATTTTACACATAAAGAAGAAAAAAGTTCTGGATTTACTCCAGGGCTAATATATAGAAATTTGTATATCAAGCCCGCTTTAGGTTTAACCTATTTTACTCTTTGAAACATTGGATGACTTTCTTTAAGCTGAACTAAATCCCATAAATTTCCGTATAAATCTTTGAACACTGCAACAATACCATATGATTGTTCTTTTGGTTCTCTAACAAATTCAATTCCTTATGCTGTCATTTCATTATTGGATTATCATGGGTAAATGCCTATTATAAAACACCGTATTATTCAGTTTTTGAAGATAAGTGTTGAAATAAGAATAGTAAGCAACATTATTACAAATAATATTAAAAGAGACTTCCCGAAGTGATATAAAAAAATATATGAGAGGTGTTAGTATGAGTGATAAATCTAAAGTTATAAAGGTAAAGAAAAATCCACAGGGAGATATAACCGATGTAATGCTTGAAAATGGGAATGTATATTCAATAGACGAAGCAATAATGATGGCAAAGGATGATTTAATAGAGGGAGTAAACGTTGGAAAATCAAAAAATGGCAGGGAGTACTTGAGAAGTAATCCTAATGGGGATTCAGGTGATAATCTAGATAATAAACCAATTTTTTAAGTTTTAAGCAAAAGCAATGATAAATATAGGCCGAATCATGATAATAACCCCAAGATGCGGCCTGTTTTTACACCTATCCAGGCTATACCCGTATAAGAATTTTTGATACCATTTGCTATTTTAGCATCCTTTTTAGCATAATAATTTGCTGAAATGATCTCACATCAGCCCTTGAAGGAGGTAATCCGAATTTTTTCTCAAAGGCTTTGGTAAAACCATTATGGGAAGTGTATCCATACTTTAGTGCTACATCAATTACTTTACCTCCTTTTAATATTTCTTCTCCAGCTCTTATTAATCTTCTTTCTATTATATAATCATGCAGGTTTATATGAGCGACAGCAGAAAACACTCTTTGTATAAAATAAACTGAATAGTTTACTGTTTTTGACAGACTTATCAAGGATAAATCTGATTGAAGGTTTTCTTCAATATATTCTATAAGTAAATTTACTGTTGACAGATAATCAGACATAAATCTCTCGTAAAATTTATCATATATCTATATATTTTCATTCACTCTTTAGTCTTGTCCATCATAGTATGTACAAAGCAAGAGGAGGTGGTAACATGATAATGTCAATGATAGTTACCTGCAGAGAGTTTTTTGAGATGTTTCTAATCCTCGTTCCCCTTGCAGT
>JAQSXU010000230.1 GCA_029256485.1 Clostridiaceae bacterium | reverse complement strand
CACCTGGTGCCCATAGATAATAGCATTTCTCCATATTAGCCCAAAACCAATCTAACATTTTTGCAGTAACACCGGGAATAAAATGTTGACAATCTTCAGCTTTAAGAAATCCTTTTTCCTTAAATTCATCTTTTAGCTGTAAGGTAGGTATAGGTGATTTTGGTGCATCAAGGGGTTTAAAATCAAGGATTTTAACCTTAATATTATCTTGAAAAGGCATATAAGTTTGCCCGCCATTAGGTATATAATTTATATTTTGCATATTATCAAATCTCCTTCTAATATAATTTAATAGTACCTCAAAAATTTAAGAACATGAGTAATTTATAGTGTCTTATAGATTATTAAGAATTTGCAGAAACTATTGACCTTTCAAATTCTTTTTTATTAATAACTTTTTTAACTAGCCAAGGTGTTACAACTGCACTTATCACTACTACAAAAGCTAGTTGTGCTGTTGCCTCATTTACATATTGAAGATAACTTTTATCACTTTCAGCCATTAAGCTCGGAACTGTCATAGCTAAACCTGCAACACAACTTATTGCAGTTGATGAATGTCCTTTTTGCTTAAGCACTTTTGTATCAATCAAATATAAAGGAATAAAATTGAAGATCATATACACTATAAATAATAGCATACCTTTTCCAATTGAGTGAATTGCTAAGCCTAGATTAATATTTGCTCCAAGGCAAAAGCCCATAAATGGAATTAAGACCTTTACTCCATCCTTTGAAAAGCTTCTTATCTTTGGATCTAGGCATCCTAAAAGCATTCCTACAATTAAAGGTACCAATGTTGCAATTATACTCTTATAATCTAAACCATTTCCATTTGCAAATCCTAAAATACATACTGGTATAAAGGGAAGACCTATTACATTTAACAATACATAATTAACCTTATCAATTTCATCTCCATAATCATTCATAAGAGCTATGTATAATCCAGGATTACAGCTTGTTAAACAGGCAACCCAAGCTAATGTTGATATGCCTAAAATCCCATCCATTCCAAATAGTTTCATCATTAAAAGCCCAAAAGCAATCCCAATAACAACTTTTAAACCACTTAGTATGCCACCTCTTTTTAAGCAAAGAAGTATTTGTCTAGGCTTAATTTGAATTCCAGTAAACACCAGCATCATACCAACTACACACATAGTTCCCTTTCCTGTAAAAGCAGCAGTTAATGGGTTACCAATCTGCAAAATACTAGGCATAAATGTATTGATTATTGCCGCAACTGCCATTGGTATTACCATCATTCCTCCAGGTATTTTCTGAACACGTTCTAAAATATTCATTTATTTCCAATTATCCTTCTCTCTTTATTTAATTATATATATGTTCAAATATACATTAGCAGGTAGTTTTAATTACCTGCTAAATACTTAATCTCTATATACTAAAAATCACTATTGCTTTCATATCCAAGATTTATCAATTCAATTTTAATCTTATTAATTATCTCCCTGGCTTACTTCCGCTAATAAAATTCTTATAATTTTCCAAACATTCTTTATATTCCTCTGAGGTTTTTAATTTCATACTTATTGCAACAGTCTTCTTTATATCTTCAGCATGAATAAATTTTCCTGATAAAGTATCATGAGCATGTTCTAATTGTTCTTCTGGGAATTCAAAGCTCACTTTACCATCAACAATTTTAACATCACCTTCAATACCACACATACAGCAAACTGCATGAGTTGAATCTTTATCTAAAAAGAAGTTTCTGCTATGACAATGAGGACAAACTCCTTCTTCACCTTTGTAGGAAGCATTTTCAATGTCTTGTGCTGCTTTTGCAATATTCACACCAATTTGATGTACTTTTGAAACTTTTTCTTTGTCTACAATAATACCTGTTGACCAAGGAAATACTTCATTATTAATAACCTTCCACATTGGAGTTAAAGCTTGAATTGCTGAATCACACTGGAATCTTGTAACCCAATCTGAACCACCAATTCCTATATAAGAAACCACCTTATCTTTTAAGATTCTTGGATCTGGAATTTTACCTCCAGTTGCTTCTGCAATTTTAGTTGCTACAACATTATTTCCTCTATCCATTCTTGGTCCAAAACGATCTCTAATTGCAAGGATTAAACTTGGTGCACCTTTACAGAAAATTGGATTTGAGAAAATCACGCCATCTGCATCCAACATTTTATCTAATAACCAATCAAAATCATCTTTAATAACACACATATTTCCTTTACCACTCATAAGTGAATTAACACAAGCTGTACATCCAGTACAATGATTTATATCTAAGTCTAATAAATGAATAAATTCAACTTCTGCACCCATTTCTTTTGCAGCCATTAAAGCTTCTTTACACATGGCATCATTATTGCCGTCTTTTCTTCCACCTGAAATACCTAAAATTTTCATATTCATGCCTCCATTTTTTATTCGTGTAAATATTTACACCACTTGTTAATATTTTAACATTTAATATTTACATAAAAAATCTATTATCATATTTGATTAACTGCTATTTTATATTCATTTTCCTTTATAAAATAAATTTTCTTTACTAAATATTAAATTTTCGCAGTAAAAATATTAAAATTCTACAGTTTTAATATTTTTCAAGTGAATTTATTACTCCTAAATGGTATTATATATTTATATGTAAGAATATCTTTTTAACTATAAGTTAAATAAATTAACTCTCAACTCCCAACTCATAATTCTTAACTCATAACTGATATATCGGAGGTTTTTATGAATATAAATCATGAACTTGTAAATTTTAAAACATTGTCTCCTTTGCAATTTTCTGTGCTTGCAATTGAAAACCTAGAAAGGTATTGGCATCAAAGTATCGAACTACTATATGTATTATCTGGCAATGCTCAAGTTTATTGTCGTAATAGTCAATATAATTTGCGAGAAGATGATATTATTCTCATAAATATGTTTGATGTTCATTCAGTATCCGGTAATAAATGTGAAGTTTTATCTTTAAAAATTGATGTTTCTGCTTTAGACCCTGAAATTTCTCATTATTCTCAAAAACGATTTAATTGTAATTCTTCCATAGAAACAGATAAAACAAAATTTACACCTTTAAAAAAGCTTATTGCTTTAATCATAAAAAATAATATCAATCCAATTGATAGCATAGATCTTTTAAATAAATCTTATATTTATGAATTATTATACTTATTAACTACTTATTTCATAGTAGAAGATAATTCTAATTATAAAGATACAAATAAAAACTTTGAAAGAATAAAAAATATAGTGATCTACATAAATGAACATTATAGAGAAAAAATTTCTTTGAATAGTTTAGCTGAAACGTTTTTCTTATCGACACCTTATATTTCAAAAATTTTCAAAGAATATATTGGACTTAGTTTTACCGATTATTTAACAGAAATTAGACTTTCCCATGCTGAAAAAGATTTAGCTAACCCTAATTTAAAAATTGAGTATATTTCAGAAAGAAATGGTTTTTCCAATGCGCGTTCCTTTGTAGCTGCCTTTAAAAATAAGTATAATTATCTTCCAAGTAAGTATCGTAAAAAAGAAGAGACTAATTATATTAGGCAAAAAAGAAGTATGACTGAAAGTATCAATTACTTTGCTTTAAATCACAATACCTCATTTAATCGTTTAGTAAATTATCTTCCTAAAAGTGATATATCTTCAGCTGAAACAAATAAATCTAATACTGAAATACATGAAATAGAAACAATAGACATGTCTGTGAGAGGCATACAATTAAGACATACTTTTAAAACTTTAATATGCATTGGAAAAGCAAAAAATATATTAATTTCTGAAAATCAACATATGCTCACAGAAATGCAAAAAGAAATAGGCTTTAAATATATACGCTTTCATGGTTTATTGGATGATGAAATGATGTTTTATTCAGAAGATGAAGAAGATAATCCTGAACTATGCTTTACTTATATTGATTTAGTCATTGATTTTTTACTTTCAATTAATTTAAAACCTTTTATGGAACTTTCTTTTATGCCAAAAGAACTTGCATTAAATTCTAACCGTACAATGTTTTTTATTCCATCTGTAATAAGTCTCCCAAAAAGTATGCATAAGTGGAATTATTCTATTGAGATGTTAATTAAACATTTTATCTCACGCTATGGAAAAAAGGAAGTAGAATCTTGGCCATTTTTTCTTTGGAATGAACCAGATTTAACAAAGATGTTTGGCTTTGAAAATAGGTATGATTTTTTTGAATTCTACAAGGAAACCTATAATACTGTAAAAAAAATAAGTTCACTCATTAGTTTTGGAAGTTCACCAGTTTTTTCAGATACAATAGCAGGTTCAAATGATTGGATAGATACTTTTATGGATTATTGTAAATTAAATAATTGTCTACCTGATTTTATAAACATGCATTTTTATCCTATAAATCTATCTGGAGAAGATCCAACTACCATTTCACAGGAAATCCATGCAGAAATGAGAAGACGTCTTGTATATATTGAATCAGAAAATGCTCTAAAAGAAAATATTCTTCGAGTTAAAAATAGAGTAAAGGCAAATAATTGGAATACAGATAAATTATATCTAATTGGCTGGAACTCATCAATTTCTCATAATGAATTATTAAATGATACTGTATATAAATCAGCATATATTGCTAAAAATATATTGGAAAATTATGATAGCCTTGAAAGCTTTGGTTATTGGCAGGTATCAGATTTTACTGAAGAAGTAAAAAGAAATGACCAATTATATCACGGTGGTCAAGGTCTGTTTACTTATAACAGAATTAAAAAATCTCACTATTATATTTTTCAAATGCTTAGCAAACTTGGTGGCAAATTAATAAAAAAAGGAGAAGGTTTCTTTATAACAACAGATGGAAATAATATTCAAATAATACTTTATAATTATGAACATTTTTCAAAATTATATGCATCTGGTGAAATATTTGACCTTACTTTTACTAACAGATATACGCCATTTTCAAAAGAAAGTGCATTAAAAGTAGTTCTTCCATTA
>JAQSXU010000048.1 GCA_029256485.1 Clostridiaceae bacterium | reverse complement strand
CCTGCCACAGAATTTGGACTTGATTTTGCTGAAACTTTTAATACTTCCATAATGAACCTCCTAAATTATCTTAATTGTAATTATTACTACTAGTTTAAATATTCTACATTTAACTAAAAATTCCTCTTAAATTCAGTAAATTTTCTAAAATTTACAAAATCTAAGAGGAATTATTGTGTATTTTTATAAATTTATCTACTTAGCATATTCAATGGCACGGGTTTCTCTTATTACATTAACTTTAATTTGGCCAGGGTATTCTAATTCACTTTCAATCTTCTTTACAATGCTCCTTGCCATTTCCACAGACCCAGCATCATCAATTTCTTCTGGTTTAACCATAATTCTGATTTCTCTTCCAGCTTGAATGGCATATGACTTTTCTACACCTTCGCAAGTATTTGCTATTTCTTCAAGTTTTTCTAATCTTTTAATATAAGCTTCTAAAGTTTCCCTTCTAGCACCAGGTCTAGCAGCTGATATAGCATCTGCAGCCTGCACAAGAATAGCCTCCAAGGATTGATATTCAACATCTCCATGATGAGCGGCTATTGCATTTACAATAATTGAAGATTCATGATATTTTTTTGCTACTTCTGAACCAATTATAGCATGTGGTCCCTCTACCTCATGGTCAACTGCTTTGCCTATGTCATGAAGCAGCCCAGCTCTTTTAGCAAGGGTTGGATCCATACCAAGTTCTGAGGCCATAAGTCCAGCAAGGTAAGATACTTCTATAGAATGTTTTAATACATTTTGACCATAACTAGTTCTATACTTTAATCTACCTAATAATTTAACTAATTCAATGTGTAGACCATGTACTCCTGTTTCAAAAGTTGCTTGTTCGCCTTCTTCTCGAATATTATTTTCAACTTCTTTTTTTGCCTTTTCAACCATTTCTTCAATTCTTGCCGGATGAATTCTACCATCAACTATTAATTTTTCAAGTGCTGTTCTAGCTACTTCTCTCCTAATAGGATCAAATCCTGAAAGAATTACAGCTTCCGGTGTATCATCAATAATCAAATCAACACCTGTTAAGGTTTCCAGAGTCCTAATATTTCTTCCTTCTCTACCAATTATTCTGCCCTTCATTTCATCATTTGGTAAAGCAACAACATAAACTGTAGTTTCCGCAACGTGATCTGCAGCACAACGTTGTATTGCACAAGTTATTATTTCTCTTGCTTTCTTATCGGCTTCTTCTTTGGCTTTCGTTTCAATATCCTTAATTAATACAGCAGATTCATGCTTTATTTCCTTTTCAACTTCTTTTAATAATAAGTCCTTTGCTTCTTCAGAAGATAATCCTGATAATTTTTCAAGTTCCTGTCTTTGAGAAGCATATAACTTTTGAACATTTGCTTCAATTTCTTCTATATCCTGCTGTTTTTTATTTATGTTTTCTTCTCTTTTTTCAAGCATGTCGCCTTTTTTATCTAATGATTCTTCTCTTTGAATGAGTCTTCTTTCTAGTCGTTGAATTTCATTTCTTCTATCCCTAGATTCTTTCTCAAAATCAGTTCTTTGTCTATGGACTTCCTCTTTAGCCTCCAAAATGGCTTCTTTCTTTTTTGCCTCAGCCTCTCTAGCAGCTTCTTCAAGCAGCTTTCGAGCCTCCTCTTCAGCATTAGCTATCTTTGTCAGTGATATGTTTTTCTTTAAATATATATCAACAACTATACCAATAGCTACTATAATAACACCAATGATTATAAAATAAATATATTTTGCGTTATCCATACTAACACCTCCTTTGCTTAATTATAAAGTATTTATAAATTATTATGTTAAAGCATAGAAAAGGTGTCATAATTATTCAATTGGTAATTCAATTTATGATAAACCAGAATTTGTATTAATTTTATATTAGAATTAAGATATTGTCAAGTTTATTAATTCCTTTTTATTCATAAATAGTTCGTCTGTACATATATTTCCTATATGAATTGAACTAAATTAAGGAATTTCAGAATGCCGCAAGAATATTCCTGCGGCTAAATAATTAACTATTTACTTTTGACTTCTTTTTCTTCAGTATTTTTCTTTACCTCAGCTGATGATTTCAGCATCGGCAATTCATGTTTCGTTCTAATTAAATTTTCAATTTCCAACATTAAAGAAGGGTTTTCCTTTAAATATTGTTTTGCGTTTTCTCTTCCCTGCCCTAACCTTACATCATTATAGGAGAACCAGGCACCGCTTTTTTGAACTAATTCCTCTTTAACACCAACATCCAAAACATTACCTGTCTTTGATATTCCCTCATTATACATAATATCAAATTCTGCTTGTTTAAATGGAGGTGCTACCTTATTTTTGGTTACTTTTACTCTTGTTCTGTTACCAACTATTTCATCACCCTGTTTAATTGAATCAATTCTTCTAACATCTAGTCTAACAGAAGCATAAAATTTTAGCGCCCTTCCACCTGGAGTTGTTTCAGGGTTACCAAACATTATTCCAACTTTTTCTCTTAATTGGTTTATGAATACAGTTACACATTTAGATTTATTAATTGAACCAGCAAGTTTTCTTAAAGCTTGTGACATCAATCTTGCCTGCAAGCCAACATGAGAGTCTCCCATTTCCCCCTCAATTTCTGCTTTTGGTACAAGGGCTGCAACGGAGTCAACTACAATAATATCTATTGCTCCAGATCTTACAAGAGCCTCCGCAATCTCAAGAGCCTGCTCACCAGTATCAGGCTGAGAAACAATTAGATTTTCAATATCTACGCCTAAGTTTTTAGCATATTGAGGATCTAGTGCATGTTCAGCATCAATAAATGCAGCCGTACCGCCATTTTTTTGTGCTTCTGCAATCATATGTAAGGTTACAGTTGTTTTACCTGAAGATTCAGGACCGTAAACTTCAATAACTCTTCCTCTTGGAACTCCACCTATTCCTAGGGCTATATCTAAATCTAAACATCCAGTTGAAATTGCATCTACGTTTAATACACTATGCTCACCTAATTTCATTACAGAGCCTTTTCCAAATTGTTTTTCTATCTGTCCTAAAGCAGCTTCTAAAGCTTTAGCTTTTTCATTATTCATTTCGTCCCCTTGTGGGTTCACTTCCTTTCTAGTTCGAACATTTGTTCTAATATGATTATATAATATATTATATTTTTGGTCAACCATATAAATAAAGTTCCTATACATAGGAACTTTATTTAGTATTATAATTATATCCAATTTAAACATATATAAACAACAGCATAAATTATTTATCAGTTACCATTACTTGTTTATTTTTTACAAAATAATCTACTCCAGAAATTATAGTAATAATTACTGCAATAGTCATTGTTAAGGTGGTAAGCTGGCTTAGAATACTATTTGAGTAATTCAAATTAACTAATGCTATAATAATTGCTGTAATCTGTGTGACAGTTTTTATTTTTCCCCACCAGCTAGCTGCAATTACAATACCCTCCGCTGCTGCAATGGCTCTTAGCCCTGTTACTGCAAATTCTCTTGCAATTATAATCATAGCTGCCCATCCTGGAATTATATGTAGTTCTACAAGAGAAACTAAAGCTGCCGTGACTAACAACTTGTCTGCCAGCGGATCCATAAACTTACCAAATCTAGTAATTTGATTTCTGCTTCTTGCAATATAGCCATCTAGTTTATCAGTTAATGAAGCTATAATAAAAATTACTGCTGCAATGGTTCTACCATAGGGAATACCCTTTACAGCTATAAAGATTAGAAAAATAGGTACTAAGAAAATTCTAAACTCCTATTAAATCATAATCATGAATATCAATTATTCTAACAGAAATAATATCACCCACACTTAACATTTTATCACATTTAAAATAAATTGCACCATCGATTTCGGGAGACATCTCACAATTTCTTCCAATATAATATTCACCATCGAAATTCTCAACTAATACATCATAAACTTTATTTATTTTATTTTCATTTATTTTCTCCATTATACTTTTTTGCAGAAGCATTATTTCAGATCTTCTTCTTTCCTTTACAGATTCTTCTATTTGATCTTCCATTAAAGCCGCTGGTGTGCCCTCTTCTTGAGAATACTTAAATACTCCAACATTATCTAATTTATATTCAATCAAAAAATTCTTAAGTATATTTATATCCTCTTCAGTTTCTCCAGGAAATCCAACAATAATTGATGTTCTTAATGCAATATGAGGTATTCTATCTCTCAGCTTATTTATAATACTTGTTATTTCAGCTTTACTGCTTTGCCTTCCCATTCTCTTTAAAACATTATCACTTATATGCTGAATTGGAATGTCCAAGTACTTACATATCTTATAATTTACCGCCAATTCATTAATTAGTTCTTCCGTAATTTCCTCTGGATAACAATACAATAATCTTATCCATTGTATTCCTTCAATTTCAGATATTTTTTTAGTTAACTCATGAGTTTTGCTGCTTCCATAAATATCTTTACCATACATAGTAGTATCCTGTGCAATAAGTATAATTTCTTTAACCCCTTGGATTGCTAAAGATTTAGCTTCTCTTAAAATATTTTCCATTGGTCTGCTTCTGAATTTTCCTCTTATTTTAGGTATTATACAGTAAGTGCAGAAGTTATCACAGCCTTCAGCTATTCTTATATAAGCACTATATTGGGGAGTAGTAAGAATTCTTTCACCTTCATTTATTATTTTGTCACTATAATTGCACATATAAATCTTTTGGTGATCTTTCATATACTGCTCAATGTATTTATTTAGACTAGAATAATCATTTGTTCCCAGCAAGATATCTATCTCAGGCATTAGTTCTAAAAGCTCTTTCCCATATCTTTGACTCAAGCAGCCTGTAACCACTAGTATTTTACAATTATATTTTTCTTTATAATTAGCCATTTCCAAAATAGTATCAATAGATTCTTGTTTTGAAGCTTCAATAAATCCACAGGTATTAACAATAATTACATCTGCCAATTTAGGATCATTAACTATTTCACAGCTATTATTCAAATTTGCTAAAATAATTTCCGAATCCACCCTATTCTTATCACAGCCCAAACTAACAAGTCCAATTTTGAATTTTTCCACTACAATTCCTCCTGTAAGATAAATTTATACATTGTAATTTTAATTCTATCTATAAAAAATAACAAGAAAAAAATATTTTATAATTGATTGCTGCTATATTTATTATACTGAGGATCTTCCTTGGAAATCAGAACCTGTCTTGGTTTACTTCCATCCTTTCCTGATATCACACCCTTCTCCTCAAGCTGTTCAATAATCCTTGCAGCTCTATTATATCCAATTCTTAATCTTCTTTGTAATAATGATGTAGACGCTTGTTCATTGTCCAATACAATTCTAATAGCTTCATCTAGTAATTCATCATTATCCTCATCCGATGATGCAGAAACTTCTGTATCAATTTCATTCATAATCTCACTCTCATATTCTATTTCCCCTTGCTGATCTTTAATAAATCCTACTACTTTTTCTACTTCTTCCTCAGAAATGAAGGCACCTTGAATTCTAATTGGTTTTGCCTCCCCAACAGGGTAAAATAGCATATCACCCTTTCCTAATAACTTTTCAGCACCTGACATATCTAGAATTGTTCTTGAGTCAATTTGGCTGGAAACTGCAAATGAAATTCTGGATGGAATATTTGCTTTAATTACTCCAGTAATTACATCTACAGATGGTCTTTGAGTAGCTATGACAAGATGCATTCCAGCAGCTCTTGCCATTTGCGCTAATCTTCCTATATAGTCTTCAATATCATTTGGGCACACCATCATTAAGTCAGCTAATTCATCAATTATAATTACAGTTAAAGGAAGTTTATTTTCAATTTTTCCTTTGTCATACAAATCATTATAACTTTCAATATTTCTAACATTATTTTCTGCAAAGAGCTTATATCTCTTTGTCATTTCATTTACAGCCCAATTTAAAGCTCCTGCAGCCTTTTTAGGATCAGTAACTACTGGTATTAGCAAATGAGGGATTCCATTATATACATTTAGTTCAACAACTTTAGGATCTATCATCAGCAGTTTAACATCATCAGGTGAATATTTGTATAGTAAACTAATGATTAAAGTATTAATGCAAACACTCTTACCAGATCCTGTTGCTCCTGCTATTAACATATGGGGCATTTTAGCCAAGTCCGAAACTACACAGTTTCCTCCAATATCCTTTCCTAAACAAAATGCTAAATTTTTATTAGAGTTAATAAATTCCTTGGATTCAATTACTTCCCTCAATAGAACAGGCATTAATTCAGAATTAGGCACCTCAATTCCAACTGCTGATTTACCTGGAATTGGAGCTTCTATTCTCACCCCTGATGCAGCTAAATTTAAAGCTATATCGTCAGCTAAATTTACTATTTTGCTTACCTTAACACCAGCATTAGGCTGAAGTTCAAATCTTGTTACAGAGGGTCCCTTTGTCACCTGCAAAACCTTTGCTTCAACACCAAAGCTATTCAAAGTCTCCTCTAATTTGTTTGCATTGCTTAATAGTTCTTTTTTATCTTCCTTATTAAGCTTAGCTTGTACATTCTGATTTAACAAATTAGCTGAGGGAAATTTATATTCAACAATATTCTTAATGGAGTTCTCATACATTTCCTTTTCTAGTTCCTCACTGATGGTTTCATCTTTTGAATCATTACTGCTACTTTCAGTGTTCTTCAAATTAGTTGAATCATCAATTTTATCACCAGACTTCATAAAGTCTATAATTTTAATTCTGCTGTTTACAGCCTTAACAAAGTTCTCCTTTTCATTACTAATTAATGGCTGTGACATATTTTCTGATTTTGCACTATTACCTGATGGCATATCGAGATTATTTTCATTCGTTGAATCTTTTGGGGCGTTAAATAAGGACTTAATATATTTTAAGACATCATAAATACTCCATTTAAAAATAAGTATAAATGAAATTACATACAAGGCAGAGAACAGAACATAACTTCCCACTTTCCCGAACAACTTGTAAAGTGGTATATCAAATAAAAAACTTATAATTCCACCGTGAAAAAAAGTATCTTCATCAAAGAATTTTAAAACTCCCTTAAAAATATCATTATTTATGTAGTAATTATTTATATTTATCATCATTAATGTTAATAGCATTGTAAAAATAAATAAATTAATTCCATAAAATTTCTTGTTAAATGTTATTTTGTTTTTGTTTATGATATAGCATATACCAATAAAAATAATAATAAATGGCAATACAAAAGAACCTAACCCAATAAGAGCTATTAATATTCTTTTGGAAAATCTACCAACTACACCTGCGGATATAGGACTAAAAATGCTAATTAGCATAAGAATTCCAATTGTTATTAAAACAATGCCCATAACATCGTTATTTTCTTTTACACTTTTTCCTCTTTTTCTAGCCATAAAACTCACCTCCAGATATTATTTCTACATTGTTTAAAAATTTCCTCCTATTTATTTGCCTAAATGTAAGTAACCATAGGTAAAGCCTATGGTTTTTTTGATTCTATAAGTTCATTTAATTTGTTTACTGCATCACTAATGCCGCCTACTGCATCTATTAATCCAACTTCAATTGCCTGTTTACCTATTAATATGGTTCCCATATCATTTAATAAATCCGTAGTTTGAAGCATCATATTTTTTAGAACATCTCTACTGATCTTAGAGCTTCTTACTATAAAATCAATAATCCTGTCCTGCATTTTATCAAAATAGTTGAAGGTTTGTGGTACTCCAATAATTAGTCCATTCATTCTAATTGGATGAATAATCATAGTTGCAGTAGGAGAAATAAAAGAATAGTCTGCCGCTGTGGCCAACGGTACTCCTATTGAATGTCCTCCGCCTATTACCAATGAAACTGTAGGTTTACTCAGGCTATTTATCATTTCAGCTATGGCAAGGCCTGCTTCCACATCTCCTCCAATAGTATTTAAGATTATAAGCACACCATCTACATCATCATCTCTCTCTATTGAAACTAGCTGTGGAATAATGTGTTCATATTTTGTACTTTTAGTTTGCGGCGATAAAATATTATGTCCTTCTATTTGGCCTATAATTGGGATAGTTTGTATTCGATCAGTTGGCTTTGGTAAATCTGTATTTCCTAATTCCTTAATGTTTTCAAGTTCAGCTTCTTTAATTTTATTGTTTTTTTCTTCACTCATATTTTTCCCTCCCAATACTCATTATATTTTGTACAATAAAGGGAAGGTTTATTCATTACTGCCCTAATTTAAATTCCTTATGCAGCGCATTAATTGCCTTTTCTGTATCCTTATCTTCAACTAAACACCATATAGTAGTATGAGAATCTGCAGTCTGAAGGACTTCAATATTGGCTCTTACTAAAGTCCTTAGTATTTTTGCCATTACTCCAGGGATTCCTCTCATTCTGCTTCCTATAACAGCTATCTTGCTGCAGTTTAAAACACATGTATATTTTATTTTCATTTTTAGCATCAATAACTGAAATTTTTTCAAATCTTTATGATCAATTGTGAAAATTTTTTCCTTTGGAAAAACATTTATTAAATCAATACTTATCAGGTTATTGGCTAAAACATCTAAAATTTCAAAATAATAATTATTATCTTCATTATCTTCATATCCTATTTTAATTTGGTCTCTATTCTTCATGTGAGTTATTCCGGTTATTACATTGCTAGAATCTTCAGTACCGTTGCTGCAGATTACTGTGCCATTGCATTCACTCATGGTATTCTTAATTACTAATGGTATATTGGCTTTCATAGCAATTTCTACTGCCCTAGGGTGTATAACCTTGGCTCCTTGATCAGCAAATTGGAAAACTTCATTATAGCTTATTTCTTCAATTAATGAAGCGTCACTTACAATTCGAGGATCTGCAGTCATAATACCATCTACATCCGTATATATCTCTATTTTTTCAGCATTTACTGCCGCTCCTAAAAGTGCAGCTGTCACGTCACTTCCACCTCTGCCTAATGTAGATATAAATCCACTTTCGCTTATTCCCTGAAAACCAGCAACAACAGGAATTTTCCCCTGTTTTAAAATATTAATAATTTTATCTGTCTCAACTTTTAAAACTGAGGCATTAGTATAATTTTCATCGGTTATTATACCTGCTTGACCACCTGTTAGAGGAACTGAATTAATTTGCTTTTCTGCCAATTCATCACACATAACTGCAGTACTTATTATCTCTCCGCAGCTCATTAGTAAATCTGTTACAAGAGGATTCTTTTCCTTTAAATCTTCACTTATTAATGATAACAACGTATCTGTAGCATATGGATGTCCTTTTCTCCCCATAGCTGACACTACCACTATAGGACTGTAACCATTCTTTATTGAAGTAAATACTTTATCTACAACTAATTTTCTGTTTTCATGATTTGATACAGAAGTACCACCAAACTTTTGTACAATTATTTTCATATTTTACCTCCATAAATTTAATGAGCGTTTTTCATTGTATTCTCATCTACATCAATTATTATAGTTCTTGACCCTATTTTTTTTACACATTCCCATGGGATCTCCATAAATTCGCTTTTACTCAATATTGAAAATTTTGACTTATTATCATTAATTATCAACAATTTTAATTTTCCCGTTTCATCAATGACAACGTCATTGTTAGCTAAATAACCATATTTGTCACCATCATTGATATTAATTATTTCATACTTTTCCATTTCACTATAGTATTTAAAATTATCACTCATATTATAGTCCTCCCTTATACTATCATAAAAAATAAAGTTTAACCATTTTACTTAAAATACTTTCAATTTATTTTAAATATTTCTCATGGATAATATTATGACAAATAAAGAAGGATTATTACCTATATGTTAAACACCATAGAGTTTGGATTGTGTAAAGCCTTCTTTGCTTTTATCTAAAATATTTTTAACACCTTCAATGTCAGCATTTTCACCAACAAATGCTGAATTTTTTATGCCATTTGCAAATGTAATCTCTTTAATATCTGATATACATTTCATATCAATTATATCGATTTTATCAATTATATCTTTAGGTGTATGAATTAGATTTAAAAACAATGCAGATTTACCATTACTAAACATTCTGCTGCTAGTACTTTCTAGTCCTAAAATATAATTTCCTTTTAACTGTTCTTTTGCCTTAATCAGTTTTTCAGGAGAAATAGTACTATTTATGAATTTATCAACTTCCTCTTTTATAAGCAAAATTACATCTTTGCAATAAGACGGATTTAATCCAGTATAAATAGACAGTGCCCCAGTATTTTTAAATGTTGATAAATAAGAATATATGGAATAACACATTCCCTTTTCTTCTCGTATTTTTTGAAAAAGTATAGATGATGCTCCTCCGCCAAAAATGTTATTTAACAATAATAGTGGATAAATTTCATCTTTTCCAGCCTCAATACCAGGTATTCCTAGAGATATGTGAAGTTGTTCAATATTTTTTTTCTTAAAAAGATGATTTTTCAGAATTTCTGGTGATGAATAATGAGTTATTTTTTTAATTTTACTATTCCAATTACCAAAATAGCGTTCAATTAATTTTATTACTTCGTCAGGGTTAAACTTCCCAGCTATTGAGATAACACTATTCTCTGGTATGTAAAATGATTTTACATATTCTATTATTTGTTCTCTGTCAAATGATTTTACAGTTTCTATTGTGCCTAAAATTGGTAAGGAAATTGAATCTTCTCCCCATATTGCCTCACACTGCAAATCCATTAATACATCCTCTGGAGAGTCTTCATTCATATTTATTTCTTCAATAATAACTCCCTTTTCCTTTTCAATATCCTCACTGCTGAATTTACTATTGAAAAGCATATCAGATAATACCTCAATTATCAATTCCAAATGAGAATCTAAAACCTTTCCATAAAAACATGTGGCTTCTTTTCCCGTAAAAGCATTAATCTGTCCGCCTACTTCCTCAATACATTCAACAATTTGTAAACTGCTTCTATTTTCAGTTCCCTTAAACAGCATATGTTCAATAAAATGAGAAATACCGTTATTGACTTTATCTTCATTTCTTGAGCCATTTTCTACCCATAAGCCAACACTTACAGAATTAACATAATCTATATTTTCTAATGCTACTCTTAAACCATTTTGCAATTTTATGAGTTTATACATATAACGCCTCCAAAATATATTATTATAAAAATAAAAAGGCTTTACGCCCTTTCATTTTTCTTATTCGTTAGTCTTTTTATCTTCTTCTGAATCCTTTATTGCATCTCTTCTTGATAAGTTAATTCTTCCTTGACTGTCAATATCAGTTACTTTTACTAATATTTCGTCACCAACTGAAACTATATCTTCAACTTTATTCACTCTTTCAAAATCTAATTTTGAAATATGAACTAATCCTTCTTTACCTGGCAGTATTTCAACAAATGCCCCAAATGTTGTAGTCCTTGTAACCTTTCCAAGATAAATTTCACCAGCTTTAACTTCCCTAGTTAAATTATCTATTATCTTTATTGCTCTTTTAGCGCTATCACTATCCTCAGACATTACAAATACTTTACCGTCTTCTTTAATGTCTATTTTTACTCCAGTTTCTGCAATAATTTTATTAATAACTTTTCCGCCTGTTCCAATAACGTCTCTTATCTTATCTGGATCAATATTAATTATATATGTCTTAGGTGCATATTTGGAAACTTCTTTTCTTGATTCAGGTATACAAGAAGTAATTTTGTCAATTATAAATAATCTAGCGGTTTTAGCTTCAGCTAGAGTATTCTTTATACACTCATTTGATAATCCATGAATTTTAGTATCAAACTGAATAGCAGTAATTCCTTTTACTGTTCCAGCAACTTTAAAATCCATATCTCCAAAGAAATCCTCTATACCCTGTATATCTGTTAATATTTCCTCTTTTGACAAGTCCTCGCTTGTTACAAGTCCCATGGCAATTCCTGCTGCTGGTCTTTTAATTGGTACTCCAGCATCCATTAAGGCTAATGTACTTCCACATACACTTGCTTGAGATGTAGAACCATTAGAGCTTAATACCTCAGACACCAATCTAATTGTATATGGAAATTCTTCTTCAGAAGGAATAAGTGGTGCCAAAGCCTTCTCAGCAAGAGCTCCATGACCAATTTCTCTTCTTCCAGGTCCTCTTAACGGTTTTACCTCACCAGTACTATATGCTGGGAAATTATAGTGGTGCATATATCTCTTAAACTCTTCTGCACCTAATCCATCAAGTATCTGTACATCACCAAGTGCCCCTAAAGTAGCTACTGTCATTACCTGAGTTAATCCTCTTGTAAATAAACCAGTACCGTGTGTTCTTGGAAGCAATCCGACTTCACAGCTTATTGGTCTAATTTCATCAAATTTTCTTCCATCAGGTCTTCTATGCTCATTTAAAAGCATATTTCTTACTATTTTTTTCTGCATAGTATAAAGTATTTCCGGAATATCAGCTAAATAGTCAGCATACTTTTCGGAAAACTCTGTATTCACCTTTTCAGTAATTGTGCTTACCACAGCACTTCTTTCATCTTTATCCATTATGTACATGGCATTTTTTATACCTTCAAATGCAAAATCATATATTTCCTTTTCCAAATCTTCATTAACTTTATACAAAATCGGCTCAACTTTTTTCTTTCCAAACTTAGCCATTGCTTCTTCCTGGAAGGAAACTATTTTTCTACATTCTTCAAATCCTAACATTATTGCATCGTACATTGCATCTTCTTCAATTTCGCTGCCACCTGCTTCAACCATCATAACTCTATCTTTTGTTGCACAAACAGTTAGATTAAGTGTACTTTTTTCAGATTCCTGTAAAGTAGGATTTATTACGGCTTTACCATCAACCATTCCAACTGATACGGCTCCTAAAGGTGTATCAAATGGTATACTTGATAGACATAATGCTAAAGAAGCCCCATTGATTGCTAATATATCTGGTTGATTGTCTTGTTCAACTGATAAAACGGTACATACTACTTGAACATCATTTCTATATCCTTTTGGGAAAAGAGGTCTTAAAGGCCTATCTATAGCCCTTGCATGTAATATGGACTTTTCTGATGGTTTACCCTCCCTTTTAATAAATCCCCCTGGTATTTTACCAACGGCGTAAAGTCTTTCTTCGTATTCAATACTTAATGGAAAGAAATCCACCCCTTGTCTTGGTTTGTCTGAACTATTAGCATTTACTAATACTACTGTATCTCCATAACTAACTAAAATTGCGCTGTTAGAAAGCATTCCAACTTTTCCACTTTCTACTTTTAACTTTCTTCCTGCTACAGTAGTTTCAAGAATATTGCTCATAAAAATACCTCCTTTCGGTATTCAATAATATTATCATTCTTAACAATTTAATTATACATTAATAATATTTTGGTAATTATAACTAATTTAAAATAATAGAGCGGACAAAGCCGCTCTAAACATTATACTACTTTCTTAATCCAAGTTTTACAACTATAGCACGATATCTCTCAATATCATTTGACTCTAAGTAGTTAAGAAGTCCTCTTCTTTTACCAACCATCATCAAAAGACCTCTTCTAGAATGGTGATCCTTCTTATGAATCTTTAAATGATCATTTAAATGATTAATTCTTTCTGTTAATAAAGCGATCTGAACCTCTGGAGAACCTGTATCTCCTTCATGTCTTGCATATGTCTGCATTATTTCATCTTTTTTTGCCTTTTCCATCTTTACGACACCTCCAATTGAATAAACTCCTATATTCCAAGAGTATAGTCGGCATTGCAATATTCTTAGAATATGGATACTAGGTAATTATAACAAATTCAAGCCAAAATGTAAATTAAATTTTTAAATAATATCAATATTTTGCTTTTTTGCATAATTTTTGTCTTCAATTAGCTGGATTACAAGTTCATCAAGGGTATCAAATTTTACCTCATCTCTAATTCTGTTTACAAAATAAATAGTAACCTCTTCACCATATATATCTTTATTAAAATCTAAAATATAGGTTTCAATGCTCAACTTATAGTCATATGTAGTTGGGTTATAGCCAATATTTGTGATTCCCTTATAAACTTTACCCTGATATTTAACATTTGTATAATAAACACCACCTCTTGGCAGTATGTAATTCTTGTTATAATCCAAATTAATTGTTGGAAAGCCTATAGTTCTACCCAATTTTTTTCCGCTTATTATTTTACCTTTTATTGAGAAATGTCTTGTGAGCATTTTTGAAGCTTTAACCATATCTCCATCCTCACTGATAACATTTCTTATTTTAGAAGAACTGACTAATTCACCATTATAATTAACTGGATCTACTGTAATAAGTTCAAAACCATATTTTGAGCTTAATTTTTTTAACAAATTAATGTCTCCTAAATTTTTATATCCAAATCTATAATTAAAACCGGTAATAACTCCTCTAGCTTTATAGTGCTTTATCATATTAATTACAAAATCATCTGCCGATATTTTCATAAAATCCTTGTTAAATTCAATCATGTTTAATATATCGATTCCACAGTCTTCTAGTATCTGTTCCTTTGTTTCATTATCCATTAGTAATTTTGGTGCTAGTTCCTTATTAATAACTGATAAAGGATGGTTACTAAATGTACAAACCATACTTTTAGCGTTATTTGATTTTGCTGTCTCAATGGTTTCTTTTATTAATCCCATATGTCCCATATGAAGTCCATCAAAACTTCCTAATGCAATATATGAATCTTCATTTAAATATACGTTAAAATTATCTCTTAAAACCAACATGTTTATTACCCCGTAATTAGTAATTTAATTATTTTAAATTCATTCGAAATTTTAAGTCCTAAGCCAATAAACTGATTATCAGTATAAACTCTATATATTACATTTTCTTCTACCATATCTATTAAAGCCGGATCATTCATTTTAACTCCATTTATTAAAAGTTTTTTAAACCTTTTGTCTAAATTTATTTGCTTGTATTTATCCAAAGCATTTTCAATACTTATTAAATAATCACCAATATTTTCTGAATTTAATGACTGAACATTTATAGAGTTTTCAACGCTGAAATTGCCGGATTTAATTCTTTCAAGCTTAGTCATTACAGCTCCGCAATTTAGATCATTGCCAATATCATAACATAAACTTCTTATGTAGGTACCCTTAGAACATTTTACAGTAAAATTAATAAAAGGTAAATTAATTGAAATATCATAAATATCGTAAATTGTTATTGGTCTGCCTTTCCTTTCAATCTCAATTCCAGCCCTAGCTAAATCATATAACCTTTTACCATTTACTTTTATAGCTGAATACATAGGTGGTACCTGCAATATTTGTCCAATATATCTTTTTATAACACTAAAAATCTCTTGATCATTTACATCAACATTTTTACTTGAAGTAACCTTTCCCTCTAAATCATAGGTATCTGTTGTTATTCCAAGCTTCAGCTGTGTTTTATAAATTTTAGTGTCTTCCATAATATAATCAACAATCTTTGTTGCTTTTCCAATACAAATAGGCAGGACACCACTGGCTAATGGATCCAATGTACCAGTATGACCTACCTTTCCTGTATTACATAGTTTTTTTATAGTGGCCACTACATCAAAAGATGTACATCCAACTGGTTTGTAAACATTAATTACTCCATTCATCATACCAACTCATTTTTTATTAAATTTAAAACTTTTTCTTTTACATTATTTAAATCTTTATCCTTAATAAAGGCTCCAGCAGCTCTTTTATGGCCGCCTCCCCCCAAGCTTTCAGCTACCTTGCTTACATCAACAATATTCTTTGACCTTAAACTAATTTTATATCCATCATCAGTTTCCTTAAAAAGCACAGCACAATCTATTGAGCCAATTTCCATGGCAGCAGCAATTAATTCTGCACTATCTATATCATATTTAATATTTAAATCCTCAATTATTTTGTTAGTCACACACATAGAACATAATAAATTATTTTCTAATTCTAATGTATCTAGTACTTTACCCATTAATTTTAATTTTATAAACGGCTTGTTTTCAAAAATTGTTCTATGAATTTCACTGAAATCTATGCCGGTATTAATTAATTCTCCTGCCACTAAGTGAGTATTGAAAGTAGTATTGTTATACTTAAACGATCCTGTATCTGTAATTAAAGATGTATATAAACATGCTGCAATGGCTGAAGTAATTTTAATATTCAATGCTTTTAACATTGAATAAATAATTTCTGATATTGCAGCGGCCTTAGTGTCAACATAGTTAAAATCACCATACATTTCATTTGACAAATGGTGGTCAATATTTACTAGTGTGTATCTTCTATTACCTATATTTATATCTCCATTTATTCTTTTAACATCACCGCAGTCCAATACTATAACGCACTCTGTTCCTTCTTTTACGGTTGCAGTGTTACCATCAATTACCTGACTAAATGGCAAAAATGCAAAGTCTCTTGGCAGAGTTTCTTTGCATATTATATAAGCATCCTTTTTAATTGATAGTAATCCCTGAAGCAAAGCTAATGAACTCCCAATGGAGTCTCCATCTGGAGAAGCATGGAAAGCAATAGCTATTCTATTACTTTCCTTAATTTTAGATAATATATCATTCATTATCATTATTCTTTTTCTCCTTAATTGAGTTCAGTATTTCGTCAATGTGCATACCATGTTCTATACTATTATCCAATTCAATTATAATCTCCGGTGTATATCTTAAATTAATTCTGTGACCAATTTCCCTTCTAATAAAACTGCTGGAGTTTTTTAAAGCGCTGATTGATTCTTGCTTTTCTTCATCTTTTCCAAAAATACTTACATAAACTTTTGCATATCTCAAGTCTTTTGTTACATCAACTTTTGTCACGCTTATCATTGCGCTTAATCTAGGATCTCTAATTTCATTTTGAATAATATTACTAATTTCTTTTTTCATCTCTTCGTTTATTCTACCGCTCCTATATTTGGTCATAAACTCTCGCCCCTTTAATTATAGTTGTTTCTTAACCTCTTGCATCTCGAATGCTTCGATAATGTCCCCTTCTTTAATATCATTAAACTTATCTACACTAAGTCCACATTCATATCCTGCTTGAACTTCCTTTGCATCATCCTTAAATCTTTTTAAAGAAGCAAGCTCAGATTCATTAATAACAATTCCATCTCTTATTACTCTTATGGATGAACTTCTAGTTAATTTACCAGTCAATACATAACAGCCTGCTATTGTACCTATATTAGAAATTTTATAAGTCTGTCTAATCTCAGCTCTTCCAAGTACAACTTCTTTATAATCTGGTTCTAACATTCCCTCCATAGCGGCCTTTATATCATCAATAGCATTATATATTATTCTGTATGTTTTAATTTCAACATTTTCTTTATCAGCTAAAATAGTTGCATTTGTATCTGGTCTAACATTAAATCCAATTATTATCGCATTAGATGCCGATGCTAAAGATATATCTGCCTCGGATATTGCCCCAACAGCACCATGTATTACTCTAACTTTTACTTCATCATTTGATATTTTTTCAAGTGATTGTCTCAAAGCTTCTATTGACCCTTGAACATCTGCTTTAACAATAATATTTAATTCTTTCATCTTTCCTTCTTTTATTTGACTGTATAAATCCTCAAGAGAAACTTTGTGAGTTGATTGTAAATATTCATCTCTTATTTTCTCTTTTCTCTTATTTGCCATTTCCCTTGCTGTTTTTTCATCTTTAACAACATGGAATTTATCGCCTGCTGCAGGTACTTCAGAAAGTCCAAGTATTTCAGCAGGAATGCTTGGTCCTGCACTCTTCATTTTTTTGCCCTTATAATCAAACATTGCCCTTATTCTACCATATGTAGACCCAACTATAATTGAATCGCCAACAGTTAGAGTACCATTTTGAACTAGTAATGTAGCCACAGCTCCTCTTCCTTTATCAAGTTTAGATTCAATTACAGTTCCTTTAGCATTTCTTTTTGGGTTTGCCTTTAATTCAAGCATTTCTGCAGTTAGTATTATCATCTCCAGTAATGTATCTATGCCTTCTCTTGTGTGAGCTGATACAGGTACACATACTGTGTCTCCGCCCCAGTCTTCAGCTACAAGACCGTATTCTGTTAGTTCTTGTTTTACTTTATCTGGATTTGCTCCAGGTCTGTCAATTTTATTTATAGCAACAATTATTGGTACATTTGCCGCTTTACAATGATTAATAGCTTCTGCTGTTTGTGGCATTATCCCGTCATCTGCGGCAACAACCAGAACAACTATATCTGTTATTTGTGCACCTCTTGCCCTCATTGCTGTAAATGCTTCATGTCCCGGTGTATCAAGAAATGTTACTTTTTCATCATTTACTTGAACAGTATAAGCTCCGATGTGCTGAGTTATTCCTCCAGCTTCTGTAGCTGTAACCTTTGACTTTCTAATTGCATCTAATAAGGAAGTCTTACCGTGGTCAACATGACCCATAACAGTTACTATTGGGGGCCTCTTTTCAGAATTAATATCCTCAACTTCATCTTCAAAAATTTCTTCTTCCTTTTCTTCCTCGAATGTATCTTCTTTTTTAACCATAATAGCATCAAACTTTTCTGCTAGTTTTTCTGCTGTTTCAAAATCAATTTCTTGATTTATTGCAGCCATAACACCCATAAAAATTAATTCTTTAATGACTTCAACAGAAGGTTTCTTTAACTTCTCTGATAATTCCTTTACAGTAATAGTATCTTCCATCTCAATAACAATTTCACCGTTATTGTTTTGTTTCTTTTCTTTAACTGGTGTATCTTCGTCTTCCTTACGCTTGTTTTTCTTGTTTTTAGTAATTTTTATATCCTTGTTGATTTTTTCCTCTTGAAGATCCTCATATTTTTCTAAAATTACTTCGTCATCAGCTTCATTAGGTTTGTGAGCAGTGTTACTGTGCTCAGTAAATAGTTCTTTAATTAGCTCGGCATCCTCTTCTTCAATCACACTCATGTGATTTTTCACTTCAATGCTAAACTCTTCCAGTAATATGTTTATAAGATCTTTACTTGAGATACCAAGTTCTTTTGCTAATTCATATACTCTGATTTTTGACAAATTACTTCACCCCCGAAACTAATTAACTCTATAAGAGCTTTATTAGTCTTTCACTCATTTTAAATCTGCATTTTTTTACTAACTATTCAATTTCTTCTTTTAACTTATTGTATAATTCTTCATCTATTTTTACTTCTAAATTTTTTTCTAGTCTCCTTGCTTTAACGGCTTTTTCAAAGCATTCTATATTTTTGCATATATATGCGCCTCTGCCAGGTTTTTTACCCGTCTTATCTATGGAAACCTCACCTTCTTTATTTTTTACTACTCTTATTAGTTCTTTTTTAGGTTTCATTTCCATGCATCCATTACACATTCTTTGCGGTATTTTCTTTATTTTCATAAAAAGCCACCTACTTTTTAAATTTTATTTTCTTCAGCTTCGGCTTCAGCTTGAGTTTTACTTTTTATATCAATTTTCCATCCAGTTAGTTTTGCAGCCAGTCTAACATTTTGACCTTCTTTGCCTATTGCTAATGACAACTGATTATCATCAACTATAACTTTAGCTGATTTAGCGCTTTCTTCAATAGAAACATCTAAAACCTTTGCTGGACTTAATGCATTTGATATATATACTTCAGGCAGCTTATTCCATTTTATAATATCAATTTTCTCATTTTTTAACTCATTGACAATGCTTTGGACTCTGCTTCCCTTTGGTCCAACACATGCACCCATTGGATCAATATCTTCATCAGTTGAATAAACTGCAATTTTAGTTCTTGAACCTGCTTCTCTAGCAATTGATTTTATTTCAACAATTCCATTATAAATTTCAGGGACTTCAATTTCAAATAACCTTTTCACAAGGCCTGGATGAGTTCTTGAAATAACAATTTGTGCACCCTTTGTTGTATTTTTAACTTCAACAATATAAAGTTTTAATCTTTCGTTAAAATTGTACTTTTCGCCCGGCATTTGTTCATTTGGGCCTAAAACAGCCTCGATTTTACCAAGATTTACCAAAACATTGTTTTTATCTTTTCTGATAACAGATCCAGTAATAATATCTTCTTCTTTTTCTACATATTCATTATAGACGATTCTTCTTTCCTCTTCCTTAATTCTTTGAATTACAACTTGTTTTGCTGCTTGTGCTGCAACTCTTCCAAATTGCTTAGGAGTAACTTCTATATTTAATTTGTCTCCGATTTCATAATTAGGCTCAATTTTTCTTGCATCATCTAAGCTAATCTCATTAACATCATCGAGAACTTCATCAACTACTTCTTTTTGAGCAAAAACATGAATTTCACCATTTTCCCTATTCATTACAACTTTTACATTCTGGCTGTTTCCGCTGATGCTTGCATAATTCTTTCTGTAAGCTGCCACTAAAGCATCTTCAATAGTAGTAAAAAGTAAATCCTCACTTATACCTTTCTCCTTAACAATTTCCTTTAAGGCATCAATAAACTCCTGATTCATTATTAAACCTCCTTATAGCTCCCCTTTTAAGCTTACAATTAAAATTTTATCTCTTGGTACAGAAATTTCTTCCTGAACACTTTTTATATTAATAGTTTCATTATTAAAACTTATAAGCTGTCCCTCTATCTTTTTTTTGCCATTAAAAAGCGTTGAAAGCTTGATTAAAATATTTTTTCCTATATATTTTTTAAAATGTTTTTCTTCATATAATATTCTATCAATTCCAGGCGAGGACACCTCCAAACAATAACTTTCACTTATTGGATCTTCATTATCTAACATATCACTAATATCTCTGCTTACTTTTTCACAGTCATTTAATGATACTCCTTCATCTTTATCTATATATAATCTTAGTATTCTATTTCCACTTTCTTTAGCAAACTCTAAATGGTATAATTCACATTCATTTTTAATAACAATTGGTTCGCATAAATAAACTAATTTATCTAATAATTCATCATTAAGCATTTTAAATCCCTCCTTACTATTTTGTTTTGCATTTTAAATCATATTAAAGATTAAATATAATTTAAAAACGCAACTCTAGTTGCGTTTTATGCAAAATAAAGAGCGGGTTGTGCCCACTCTTATCTCAAAACTCTGCAATGTACTAGAATTATTTTATCATACAAAATTGTTAATTACAAGAAAAACTTAATATGCGCTTAGGTTAAATATGCTAAGCTGATTAGTTTCTGGTAATTCATTCAAGCATCCAGCATTAGATAAAGTTTCAATTTCTGAGTAGACCCTTATCCTTCTATGTAATATTATTCCCAATTCCTTTAAGTTCATCCAATTTATTTACTACCATTATAACATAGTCATCACATATCTTGGGAACATATATTTCTTTTATTTATTATTTGCATAAAATAATAAAAATATCAGGCATAAGCCTGATATTTACTTTATATATTCTACATATTATTAATCTCATCCATTAATTCGTCTACAAGATTTTCCTCTTTAACTTTTTTAATTATTTTGCCTTTTTTAAATATAAGGCCTTCACCTTTTCCACCAGCTATGCCTATATCAGCCTCTCTTGCCTCTCCTGGTCCATTCACTATACATCCCATAACAGCAACTTTAATATTCTTATTGGTGCTGTCCAAACGTTTTTCAACTTCCTTAGCTATATTTATAAGATCTATTTCTGTTCTTCCACAAGTTGGACATGAAATAAAATCTACACCACTTTTTATACATCCCAAAGCTCTTAGAATTTCTTTTCCCGTTTTAACCTCATCCACAGGATCCCCTGTCAATGATACCCTTATAGTATCTCCTATACCTTCACTAATAAGACTACCTATTCCAATGCTGGACTTTATTGTACCTCTCCACGCAGTTCCTGCTTCAGTTACACCTAAATGAAGCGGATAATCAACCTCTTCAGATATTAGTCTGTAGCTTTCAATCATTTGCATTACATCTGAAGACTTAATTGATATTACTATATCATTAAAATTAACTTTTTCTAAGATATCAATATGTTCCAATGCACTTTCAACTAAGGCATTTGGACATATCTTACCATACTTATCTAGCAATTTTTTATCCAATGAACCTGAATTAACTCCTATCCTTATTGGTATTTGTTTTTCTTTTGCAGCCTCAGCCACAAGTTTTACTCTTTCAAGGCTGCCAATATTTCCAGGATTAATTCTTAAGCCAGATATGTTATTTTCAATACACTTTAATGCAAGTCTATAATCAAAATGAATATCTGCTACCACAGGTATGTTAACAAGCTTAATTATTTTAGAAAGTGCCTCACAGGCTTCCATATCCGGAGCAGCACATCTTACTATATTACAACCGTACTTTTCCAGTGTATTTATTTGTTCTACAGTTTTTTCTATATTTCTAGTATCAGTATTTGTCATTGATTGTACAGTTATTTTAGAATCTCCGCCAATAAATATATTGCCAATCTTTACTTTTCTAGTTTCTCGTCTTTTCATATTGCTCTCCTTTATAGCCTACATATTAAAAATTTACTGGGTATAAAATGTCTTTTATAGTCACAAGTACCATTAATGTCATTAAAATCGCAAATCCGATATAGTTAATTACACCTAGTTTATTTTCATCTAACCTCTTACCAGTTATGCTTTCAATTAAAAATAATAGAATGTACCCTCCATCTAATGCCGGAAAAGGAATTACGTTAAACACGGCCAATTGAACACTAATAAATGCACCAAAAGAAGTTAATGCCAGGATGCCTTGCTTTGCAGCCTCACTTGAAACTTTAAATATTGTAATTGGACCGCCAAAATCATTGTAGGATGCTTTCCCTTTTACTAAAGTTTTAAAGAAGCCAAAGGTTTGACTAATAAGAGTCTTGGTTTCTATAAAGCCATATGACACGGACTGGCCAATTGTTGGTTTTTCTAAAATTGTTGGATAAACACCTACAATATATTTATTCTGCGTTTTATCCATAACAGGAGTTACATTTACAAGCTTTTGCTCGCCATTTCTCTCATAAACAATATTTAAAGGTTTTCCGTTTGCATTATATACAGAAGTTACAAAATCATCCCATGAAATAATTTTATCTTGATTAACCTTTATAATTTTATCCCCAACTTTTAAGCCTGCAATCTCAGCAGGCTGATTTTTTTCTAGTTTGCTGATTATTGGTGTATAAAATCCCCTCAATGAAGCAACTATACCGAATAACACTATAGCAAGGATAAAATTCATAATGGGTCCTGCTGCAACAATACTTAACTTTTGCAGTGGTTTTTTGTTATTAAAAGCTCTTGGGTCTGAGCTTTTTCCTTCATCTCCAAGCATTTTAACATATCCGCCAATTGGCAGTGCTTTAATCAAATACTCAGTTTCTCCCTTTTTTACTCCAACAATTTTAGGTCCCATTCCTATAGAAAATTCTTCAACTTTAACATTGTTAGCTTTAGCCATAATGAAATGTCCAAACTCATGAATAACAACAAGTATTCCAAATGCCAAGATGGCAGCAATTATATACAATAAAATCCCTCCTAGTGCTTTATTTCTGATAGATTTCTAACATACTCTTTTACAGTTTTATCAGTTTCAATAATGTTTTCAACTGTTACATCTTTATTATTTTTAAACTTAAATAGGCAGTCTTCTACAATATTAGCAATATCTAAAAATTTTATTTTTCTTTCTAAGAAAAGTGCAACTGCTTCCTCATTTGCTCCATTTAATATAGTAGGCATTAGTCCGCCAGCTTTACCTGCTTCGTAAGCAAGTGCTAAAGATTTAAAAGTTATCATGTCTGGTTCTTCAAATGTTAGTGTTGCAATTTTATTAAAGTCTAATTTTTCCACAATGCTTTCTTTTCTTATAGGATAATTTAATGCATATTGAATAGGCAACCTCATATCAGTACTTCCCATCTGAGCAATTATACTGCCATCCACATATTGAACCATAGAATGAATTATACTCTGAGGATGCACTATTACTTTTATGTCTTGGAATTCAGTTTTAAATAGCCAATGTGCTTCTATTACTTCTAACCCTTTATTCATCAAAGTTGCCGAATCAATTGATATCTTTCTTCCCATTTTCCACCTTGGATGATTTAATGCTTGTTCTACTGTAACATCCTTCAGAGTACTTTGTTTTTTCCCTCTAAAAGGTCCTCCTGATGCTGTTAAAAGTATTTTATCAATATCTTCTTTACTATTCCCTTGTAAGCACTGATATATAGCGCAGTGCTCTGAGTCTACAGGTACTATACTTACGTTATTTTTTTCTGCTTCACTCATAACTATCTCCCCTGCAACAACTAATGTTTCTTTATTTGCAAGGGCTATTTTCTTTCCCGACTTTATACCTTTCAGAGTTGGAACAACACCAACTATTCCAACTACTGATGTAACTAGTGTGTCCGCAGTTTCTTCTTCTGCAATGTAATTTAATCCTTCAATTCCCTTAAATATTTCAGTTCTTATGTTGTTTAACATGCAATACTCTTTTACTTCATTATAAGCTCTGTTCCCCATTAAAGCTGCGTACTTAGGGTTAAACTCTTTAATTATATCAATAATTTTAGCTGAATTGCTATTTGCACTAATACCAATCAAATTAAAATTTTCTCTATCTTTTCTAATCACATCCAAAGTTTGTGTACCTATTGAACCCGTGGCTCCTAAAATGCTAATATTTTTCATATTAATACTCCTTAGTTTTTCTTTAATGATAATGTATATTTAAACCTTAAAAGGATAAATTTCTAATTTAATATATCATATTTAACTTTCAAAATAAAGTTAATTAATATTACAAATGGTAAATTAATTACATATTCACATTATATTCATAAATTTATTTAGTTATTATATAAATAAAGCTAAGATAAAATTATTATCCTAGCCTTTCAGTTATTTCCCCATAATAAATGTTAAATAGTAGTATACAGTTACTGAGGAAAATAAAATACTATCAAACCTGTCTAATATTCCTCCATGCCCAGGTATTAGGCTGCTGTAATCTTTAACCCCTGCCCATCTTTTAATTGATGAAGCAACTAAATCACCAAACTGAGAAAACACCCCACAAAGAACACCTATGATAACATAGTGTACTAATGATACGTTTATCCCAATGGATGAAAGATATATTCCAAAAAACAGACATGATAAAATACTTCCTATAAGTCCCCCAACGGATCCCTCAATGGTTTTTTTTGGACTTATTTCAGGACAAAGCTTATTCTTGCCAAATGTTTTTCCAATATAATATGCAGCAGTGTCACAGAGCCATGAAGAAAGAAAAATAAGCCAAATAAAATATTGTCCACTTACTTTTCTATTAACGAGGATAATAAAGCCAAAAAAAACTGCAACATATAAAAATCCCAAAAGGGTAACGCAAATATCAATAAAATTATATTTTGTGTTTAATACGGGAACACACAATAGTAGCATAAAAGCTGCAGTGATTAAATAAAAAATAAAATTAGTATTTAAAGTATTATTTAAATTTACATAATAAATTATGCATAATAAATATCCAAAATAAGAGAGCGGATTAAGATTTTTACACTTCAACACTCTGTAAAATTCATACATTCCCATTAAAGAAAGAATTAAAACTCCATACTTTAATACTTCCCCTCCTATAAAAATAAAAATCACAAGAGGAGCCAATATTAAAGCTCCTAAATATCTACTATCCAAGTAATCAACTCCATTCGCATCATAACCAAATTTAGGCATATTACTTTATTTATTAATGAGCAGCAAATCGATTTATACTGATCCAAATCTTCTTTCTCTATTTTGATAGTCATATATTGCCATATGCAAGTCACTTTTTGTAAAATCTGGCCAATTGATATTGGAATACCAAAACTCGGAATATGCACACTGCCAAAGCAAGAAATTACTTAGTCTTTGTTCTCCACTGGGCCTTATAATTAAGTCAGGATCAGGCATATCAGAAGTATACATATACTTACTAAGTAATTCTTCATTAATATCATTAATGTTTAAGTTTCCTTTAATTATTTCCGTGTTTATTTTTTTAAATGCATTTACAATTTCATCTCTTCCACCATAGTTCAATGCAAGATTAAGAATTAAGCCAGTATTATTTTTAGTTTTTTCATATGCATTGTTTAATTCGTTTCTACATACAGCTGGTAATCTACTAATATCTCCAATGGAGTTAATTACAACATTATTTTTATTAAGTTCATCAAATTCATTTTTTAAGTATAGAACCAATAAATTCATTAGAGAAGTTACCTCTTCCTTAGGTCTTCTCCAATTTTCTGTAGAAAAAGCATACAATGTTAGATATTCAACCCCTATACTATTGCATTCCTTAACGATTTCACGTATAGTTTCCACCCCAGCCTTGTGTCCCATACTCCTTGGAAGATTTCTTTGTTTTGCCCATCTCCCATTGCCATCCATAATAATGGCAATATGTTTAGGAATTTTTGTCATATCAATTTTATGTTCTTTATCTATACTTGAATTTGTAACTTTATTAAAAAAATTCCACATCAATACACCAATCCTCATAATAGTAGTATGTTTAATAATAAAACCTGCGGAACCGCAGGTTTTATTATTGTCTATTAAACGGACATAACCTCTTTTTCCTTCAATTCAATAATTTTATCAACTTCTTTAATAAAATTATCAGTCTTCTTTTGAATTTCATCCTCGCCTTTTTTTATTTCATCTTCAGGCAAGTCATTTTCCTTTTTTAATGCCTTTACCTTGTCATTACTATCTCTTCTTATTGATCTTATAGCAATTTTTGCATCTTCTCCAGCTTTTTTAACATTCTTTACAATATTCTTTCTAGTCTCTTCTGTTAACTCTGGAATAACTAATCTAATAACGATTCCATCATTTGATGGGTTTATGCCTAAATCAGATTTTTGTATAGCTTTTTCAATGCTTTTTAATGAGTTCTTATCCCATGGAGTTATTAGTAATACTCTAGGCTCTGGTGCAGAAATATTGGCCAACTGATTTAAAGGTGTTACAGTTCCGTAATATTCAGCTTCTATTCTGTCTAGCATTGATGGATTGGCTCTGCCTGCCTTCATTGAAGCCAATTCCTTCTTTAGTACATTAATAGTCTTACTCATTTTTTCTTCTGCAGTTTTAATAATTTCTTTCATTTAAATT
>JAQSXU010000229.1 GCA_029256485.1 Clostridiaceae bacterium | reverse complement strand
TTGTCTTGTAAGTACAAAAGAATTACTAAATATAAAAAATGAAATTGAAAATATGAAATTAGATAATAATACCTGTGAGAAGCTAGCTAAAGGTGAATTGTCTTTTGACGAGTTTAAAGCTGTAAATATGTAATTGTAGAAATGCCATAATTAAAGATATAAAGATATAATTATATTTCATCATCTCTAATGATTGTAATTATATCTTTTTCTTTCTGTGTCGATGCCATAGAAATAAGATGGTCATAAAAAAATTCATCTTCTCGTTCACCCAGTGCTGCATTTTTTACTAGAATAAGAGCTTCATCTAAGTTCTTATATGGTTTTTGCATTTGATTAAATTCACAATAATAGGGTGAATTATTTTTTTATATACATTTTTACAGTAATATAATCATAAACTTAAAATGATTTAATATATATCTATTTTAAATTATATAGAGTGCATATAATAATTATCTAAGCCAACAAAAGTAGATAAATAATATTATTGGAGGAAGTAAATTGAAGAGTGGAAAAGTATGTCCGCTTACAGATTTTAAAATTCACACATCAAGGAGAATTGCAGATGAAACTTTTAAAATGGTTAAAAACAAGAATACTAAAAAGATGAATGCTATGTGGTTAGAAGTGACAGGATGTTCTGGAAACATAATATCCTTGCTCAATAGTGAAAATCCTGGACTTTATGATATTTTAACTGATATTGTGAATTTTACTTTTAATAATACACTTATGGGTGCAGAAGGAGATTTTGCTTTTGAAAAGTTTTTAGAAACATTGGATACAGAGTTTATATTATTGGTAGATGGAGCAGTTTCAACTAAAGAAAATGGACGTTATAACATTGTAGCAAATTATAATGGGAAAAGTATTACAGCATTAGAGGCAATACAATTAGCAGGAGGAAAAGCAAAGTATGTGGTTTCAGTTGGAACTTGTGCTTCTCATGGTGGAATATCTGCTGCAAGACCAAATCCTTCAGAAAGTAAAAGTGTTCAAGAAGTTTTAAACCGTCAGGTTATAAAGTTGCCTGGTTGTCCTTGCCACCCAGATTGGGTAGTTGGAACTATAGCACATTTGGTTGGTTATGGTATGCCTGAGTTAGATGATGAAGGAAGACCACTTCTTTTTTATGGTGTTACAATCCATGATACGTGTACAAGACGAGGATTTTTCGATAAAGGTATCTTTGCTCAAAAATTTGGAGAAGAAGGCTGTATGTTTAAGCTTGGATGCAGAGGCCCTGTTACAAAAACTGATTGCCCAAGAAGAAAATGGAATGGATATGTTAATTGGCCTATTGGAGATAACACAAATTGTATTGGATGTGCGCAAACACAATTTCCAGATGGTATGGAACCTTTTGTAAGGTATTAGGAGGGAGATATGGGAAAGATAATCACTATAGATCCAGTAACTAGAATTAGCGGTTTTTTAGAGATAAAAGCAGAAGTTAAAGGAAATACAATATCTAAAGCAGATGCGAGTGGCTTGCTTTTTAGAGGCTTTGAAAAAATGTTAAATGGAAGATCACCCTTAGATGCTATATATTTTACTGAGAGAATCTGTGGAATATGTTCAACAGCTCATGCTATGGCTTCTACTTTAGCTTTAGAAGATGCACTTAAGATAACAGTTAGCTTAAATGATAATTATATTAGAGATATTATGCATGGCTTTGAATTTATACAAAATCATTTAAGGCATTTTTATTTGCTTTCAATCCCCAGTTATGCAAAAATATCCAGTATTAAATTAGTAGAAGAACAAAAATATACTGATTTTAGGCTGCCAGAAAAAATAAATAAAAAAATAGAAGATGATTATGTAAAAAGTATTGAACTTAGCAGATTAGCTCATGAAGGACTTGCGCTTTTGGGAGGAAAAGCACCACATAATCATGGGATCTTTGTAGGAGGGGTTACGGCAAATATAGATGCTTACAAATTAGAAAAAGTAAAAAGTATCATTAGAAATATAGAGTCTTTTGTTAAAAACACAATGATAGAAGATGTAGGGATTATTTCAAAGTATTATTCTGATTATTTAAAAAAAGGAGCGTCTTATCCGTATTTTATGACTTATGGAGTATTTGATAAATATGATGATCCAGATATTACTTATGTTAAATCTGGAGTAATGAAGGATAATATTAAATATAATTTAGAACCAGATAAAATTACAGAGCAAATTCATTGTTCTTGGTATAGGAAAGATGAGGGATTAGAGGAAGTAGATTTATCAAAACCAGATGCTTACACTTTTATAAAAGCTCCTCGTTATTTAGGGTTACCCATGGAGGTTGGACCCTTAGCACGGCTAATAGTTAGTGGTGAATACACAAATGGACATTCATCTATGGATAGAAACATCGCAAGGGTATTAGAAACAGAAAAAATAATAGGGATAATGAAGAGAATTGCTGAAAGGATAGAACTAAAGCAAAGCAATCAAAAGGTTTATGAGATTCCAGAAAAAGCTTATGGAGTGGGGATGATAGATACTACTAGAGGTGCTCTTGGACATTGGATTAAAATAGATAAAAAAGTTATTAATCACTATAATATTATAACTCCTACTGTATGGAATTTATCACCTAAGGATGAATCAAATATTCCTGGAACTATAGAAAGAGCTCTTATTGGAACTAAATTAAACAATATTAAAGAGCCTATAGAAATTGGTCGTGTTGTAAGATCATTTGATCCTTGCGTATCTTGTGCAACTCATCTTATTGGAGAAACAGGTGATACAGAAATAGTAGAGGTTTTGATTTGAATGCAAATAGTTCCGACCGTAAAGAAGTAGATATTCATAGGGATACAAGCTCTAATATTAAGGTTATTGCTATGGGAAACATTTTGATGAAAGATGATGCTATAGGAATTGAAGTAGCAAAATGTATAGAAGAAAGACTTTTAGAAATAGGAATTGAAGTTATTTATGCTGAAACTGATGTTCAATGTGGTATTTCTAATATACAAGAAAATGTTCATATTATTGTTTTGGATGCAGCGCGTTATGGAAAAAATCCAGGTGGAATTACCTGCCTGCCATTAAGTAATTTTATTTCTAAGAAAGAAGGATGTTCACAACATAATTATAGTTTTTTAGATCTATTGAAACTTTATTATCCTAGTATTAAAGGGGAGATCTTGGCAATTGAAGTAAAGGAAGTTGAATTTGGTTTTGGATTAAGCTTTGTATTGCAAGAGAAATTAGAAGTCATTTCTAAAGAGGTTTTAGAGCAGATAAAAAAATATATAATTAAAAATAAATAAAAGGATAGTGAAAAATATGCATGATACTATTTTATTAAGTAAGATTTCAGAGGAATTAAAAACCATATGTTCAGTTAATAATATTAATAAAGTTAAAACATTTACTGTTATTGTAAATCACAGAAGCCATGTACATTCGGAAAATCTTTATGACCATCTTCAACATACTTGTGGAAATTTAGTTGGAGAATGGACAAAAATTAATGTTCAAAGGGAAGATATACAAGATCAAACTGCTATTCTTAAATGTATTCAAGGGGAACAAAATGAAAATTAAAAATATAACTCAAAAATATGATATCTTCAAATACACTATTAAATGAAGGTAAGGTGAAAATGTGATATGCATCCATTATATTCAAGTACTAAATATGCTTTTATCACTTAATAGTAATCAAGATTCTGATAAATTATATTGCATTTCAGATATTTCACATTTTAATCACAAACTAATGAAATTACAACATTATAATAAAGATATAAAATAAAAATAATGATTGGAGGAATTCATATGAAACATAGATTTATGATTAGTATTTCAACAATTGTTGTTATTTCAACTTTATTATTTGGATGTAGTGCAGGAGCTGGTCAAGTTGCAAAGGATAGTGTAAATGCTACTAATTTAAGTGTGGAAGTTTCGCAAATATCAAGTTATGGTTCAAGTGGTGCTAAAGATGATACTGAATTAAATAAAGAAAACATGTTGACTTATGCAATTGAAGATGAATATTTAGCTAGAAAGGAATATGAAGTAATTATGAATAAATATGGCACACAAAAGCCTTTCTCCAATATTATAAAGGCAGAAGAACATCATATTTCTTATCTTAAAGCTTTATTTGAAAAGTACAATATACCGATTCCAGAAGATAAAGCAAGTAACTATGCAGCTATACCAGTAAATTTAACTGAAGCTTATAAAGTTGGAGTAAATGCTGAAATTGAAAATATAAATATGTATGATAGATTTTTAAAAGAAGATGCTCCACAAGATATTAAAGATACTTTTATTGCATTAAGAGATGCATCCAAAAATCATTTGGACGCTTTTGAAAAGCAAGTAAGAGTTAAAAAGTAATTATATTTAAATTTAAGGGTGGAGGGGATATTGATGAAGAATAAATTTATAAAAATTTTACGTCACATTATACTTGCAATATTGTTAATACATATTACTGTAGAAGCTTATTTTCATCAGCTTCTAGGAGGTGGAGAAGCACCATCAATACATGCACTTTGTCCATATGGAGGTTTGGAATCCCTTTACAGTTTGATTTTTGCTGATACTTTTATTAAAAAAATATTTTCTGGAACATTAATTCTTTTGATTATAACAGTAGTGATTGCTTTAATTTTTAGAAGAAGTTTTTGTGGGTTAATTTGTCCTTTTGGAGCACTTCAAGAATTCTTTGGAATCTTAGGAAAGAGCATATTTAAGAAAAGATTTATGGTTCCTGATGCTTTGGACAAGCCATTAAGATATTTAAAGTATGTTGTATTAGTTGTAACACTATTTTTTGCTTGGACCACCAGTGGGCTATGGGTAGATAAATATGATCCTTGGGCTGCATATGGACACATGTCGGCAGGTATAGAGTCATTAAGTACTGAATACTTAATTGGTTTTATATTATTGATACTTATATTAATTGGCTCATTATTATATGATAGATTTTTCTGCAAATACCTTTGTCCTATGGGAGCTTTTTACGGAATAGTAGCTAAATTAAGTCCTTCAAAAATTACTAGAAATGAA
>JAQSXU010000047.1 GCA_029256485.1 Clostridiaceae bacterium | reverse complement strand
TGTCTTACCGTGGTCTACGTGTCCTATTGTTCCTATGTTTACATGTGGTTTTGTTCTTTCATATTTTGCCTTTGCCATTTTTCATTTTCCTCCCTTTGAATTAACATTTCCCTCATCAAGTAAACTTACCCTGGTGTGTTATGTGTAAACTATAATTTTTTGGAGCCCGCGACCAGGATCGAACTGGTGACCTCCACCTTACCAAGGTGACGCTCTACCTACTGAGCTACGTGGGCAATTTTTATATTTTTGGAGCGGGAGACGGGAATCGAACCCGCGGCAACTAGCTTGGGAAGCTAGTGTTCTACCGCTGAACTACTCCCGCTCAAAGCCAATCACATATTACATATACCGATTATAAATTTTAATATAATAATACCAGTTTGTCAATATGTATTTATAAATTATTTATTCAAGCACTTTTCCAGCTTTCTTTTAACTCTCTGCAATGCATTATCAATAGATTTAGCATGTCTATCTAAATCGCAAGCAATCTCTTGATAGGACTTTCCATCTAAATATGACATAAGAACTTCCATCTCCAGACTAGACAAAACCTCTCCAATTTCAGCTTGAATATGATTTAATTCTTCTCTACTTATAACTAACTCCTCGGGATCTGCCACTTTAGCTTCCGATAAAACATCCATAAGTGTTCTGTCAGATTCCTCATCATATATAGGTTTATTTAGAGATACATAGGTATTTAAAGGTATATGTTTTTGTCTTGTTGCCGTTTTTATGGCAGTAATGATTTGTCTTGTTACACAGAGTTCTGCAAAAGCTTTAAAAGATGACAATTTATCTGTTCTAAAATCTCTTATGGCCTTATATAAACCTATCATTCCCTCTTGATATATATCTTCCTTGTCAGCTCCAATTAAAAAATATGATTTAGCTTTAGCTTTAACAAAGTTCTGATACTTGTTTATTAGAAATTCCTGTGCCCTAATATCCCCATTTTTAGCTAAAACCGCCACTTCCTCATCTATTCTTTCTTCATATATGGAAGTTGTTTTGCTTTTCATAACCCCTCTATCCAAGCTATTTCCCCCCTAACCTAAATATAAGCCACAAATCAATTATACATTACATAGAATTTTTCAGTCAAGTAAATTTAGTCGCTTCTTCGAATTTTTTCTAGTATTTCCAATATATCCTTATCAAGTCTTTCTTCAACAGTTGACTTATTTGAGCTTCTTATATTACTTAGTTTCATTTTAATTGTTTGTTCATTACCCTTAACCTCGTGATAGAACTCTATTGATGACATTCTAGTGGCACCTCTCTGAAATACAAGCTGCTGTTCCAAAGAATCGGAAGTTACTACAGATACCTCTATTTTTCTACCAATATTATTGACATGTTTTTCGATGTAACTGTCTGCAGTCTCTCCCTCTTTAGTATAAATTACTATTATATTTGAACTTATTTCTTCCCTCTTCTCTAAACTCCCCTTTTTTAAATGAGCATCAAATACTAAGTATAATTTACAATTGTTGTATGTTGCGTAATTTTCAAGAATTTCAATTAACTTTTGTCTGGCAATTTCTAGATTTATATCTTTTGCAATCCTAAGCTCAGACCAACTGTTAATAACATTATAACCGTCTACGAATATTGTCTTCACTTTGTTTCTCTTGTAATTTTTTGTTTTAAGATTTCATACATTAGTATTCCACCTGCTACTGAAGCGTTTAAAGATGAAATTTTCCCTACCATTGGTATTTTAATCAATACGTCACACTTTTCTTTTGAAAGTTTTGATATTCCTCTACCTTCACTCCCAATTATTAATGCAACGCCTCCTGAAAAGTCAGCATTATAGCTGTATTTATTACCTTCCATATGAGCTCCATAAATCCAAATGCCTTTTGTTTTTAGCTTATCAATAGCAGTATTAATATTTGTTACTTTAGAAATCATCATATGCTCAACGGCACCTGCTGAAGATTTATAAACTGTAGGTGTTACTCCAACATTTCTCCTTTTGGGAATTATTATACCGTGTACACCACATGCTTCTGCCGTTCTAACTATTGATCCAAAATTATGTGGGTCCTCTATTTCATCTAATATTACTATAAAAGGGTCCTCACCTTTTTTATCTGCATACTCTAAAATATCTTCTATTTCGCAATACTTGAATGGTGTTACCTGCGCTATTACGCCCTGATGAGATCCCGTTACAGACATTGAATCAAGTTTTTTTCTATCAACTTCTTTTATTACAATCCCTTTTTCTTTTGCAAGTGCTGTAATAACACTTATGGAACCTGTTGTATCGCCCTTAGCAACCAATATCTGCTCCACAGTACTGTCTCCCTTAAGGATTTCAATTACAGCATTCCTGCCTTCTACAATATCTTCTCTAACTTCCTTGGCTTCTTTATTTTCAAAACTCTTTCTGTTATTATTTGGCCCTTTATCTATGGCATCTTTTGCATGTTTATATTTATTTTCATTTTTTTTTGCTTCTTTAGATATATATTTGTCGTCCCTACTCTTGCCTTCTTTATTTCTACTATTTGTTTTGCTCACCATTACTCCTCTTTCCTAATTAAAAATAATACCATAAAATATAGACTTTATAAGTAATTTTCTCAATTAAAATTTATTCTACCTATGTTTCTGGTTTAACAGTAATTTTTCAACGATTAATCAATGCCGGTTGTAAAGCTTCTTTATTTTATAATCTCTTGCCTTCCTGTTCACCAATATAATAGGCCAGTTGATTGTTTACATATTTTACGAAACTATATTGAATATTATTATAATTTTTTAAATCACTGACAGATGCCAGCTCCCACGTGCTCTCTCTATCAAGGTTGGTAAAATATTTATCTGCAGGGTACTTATCCTGTATTTTGGTAACATAAGCTTCTGTACAATAGGGCAAAAATTGAGAGTATATTGATTCTCCACCTATTATAAATACATTGTCTGTGGCATACTCCTTTACTTTAGCAAAGACTTCATCAATGGATCGGCATATAATAACTCTATCTTCATTAAAACTTTTATCTTTGCTAAGTACAATATTAACCCTATCCCTTAGTGGGCTTTTACCTGGAAAGGATTCAAATGTTTCTCTTCCCATAACTACAACTTTCCCTAATGTCATTTGTTTAAAAAACTTCATATCTTCCGGAATTGACTGCAGCAATTTACCTCCACATCCAATTCCCCAATTTAAGTCTACAGCAACAATAGCTTTCATGTCATTCTCCCTTCTATATAGCAACAGGAATATTTTTAATTTGAGCACCGCTTTGATATTCCTCTAATGTAAAATCCTCAACTCTAAAATCATAAAAATCCTTTTTATCTGGATTAATCAACAGTTTAGGTGCTGGATATGAGGTTCTTTCAATAAGTTCTTTAATTAAAGGTATATGCCTGTCATATATATGAGCATCTGCAATAACATGAACAAATTCACCAACTTCTAAATTACTTACCTGTGCTAACATATGTACAAGAATCGCATACTGAGATACATTCCAGTTATTAGCCACTAAAACATCCTGTGAACGTTGATTCAGTATGGCATTTAGTTTTTTACCTGTAACATTAAATGTCATACTATATGCACAAGGATATAAATTCATAGCATGCAGATCATTATGGTTATACATATTAACTATAATTCTTCTGCTATAAGGATTATGCTTTAAATCATATAATACCCTATCAACTTGGTCAAATTCTCCTTCTTTATATTTATGCTTAATACCTAGTTGATACCCATATGCTTTCCCTATAGAACCATCTTCATTTGCCCAACTATCCCAAATGTGGCTACTAAGATCCTTAACATTATTAGATTTCTTTTGCCATATCCAAAGCAATTCATCAATTGCCGCTTTTAAATTTGTTGGTCTCAATGTAAGAATAGGAAATTCTTTTGAGAGGTCATATCTATTAACAACACAAAATTTCTTAATTGTATGAGCTGGAGTACCATCAAGCCACTTAGCCCTTACAATTTGTCCTTCAGAAGAAACTCCATTTTCAAGAATATCCTTGCACATTTCAATAAAAATATTATCAGCTTTACTCAAAATAAAACTCCTTTCACATTCATAGAATTTGCTATAATCATTATGCACTGTATCTAAAAATTTGGTTTCCCACCTTTTATTCATTTTTTAACTTAACAATTTCTTTAAACATATGATTTAATCTATCTAACTGTTCTGTTAAATACAGATAGCCTATTAGAGCCTCCAGGCCAGTGGCATTTCTGTATTCAATTATATCTCCATTTTTAGGTGAAGTAGGTGATTTTGCATTTCTTCCTCTTTTAAAAATCCACTGCTCTTCTTCATTTAAGCTATTGATAATGGCTAAAATAAAATTACTTTGCGCCTGGGCCTTTACATAAGATATTGCATTTACATGAAGCTTATGAGCCGACATATCATTATTTTCGCTGACCAGATAAATTCTAACAAACATTTCATAAACTGCGTCACCAACATAGGCTAATACTAGTGGATTTAACTGTCTGCACTGATCCTTAGTAAACTTATTCTCAAGTAATTCAAATTCCATTTTAATTCCGCCTTTTCTAAACTCTCTTCCATCTTACCCCCTGGGGTGTATCTTCTAAAATTATACCTTGTGATTTTAATTTATCTCTTATCTCATCTGCCAGTGACCATTTCTTTTCCCTTCTGGCTTGCTGCCTATCATTTATCAGCTTTTCAATATCTTCTTCTATGCTCCCTTTTGTTGTCTTTTGAAGGATGCCTAAAGGCAATCCCAGTTCTCTAATTAAATTAATACAATCTTTAATTAACTCCTTTGAAGCATTGGCATCCACATGACTATTTATGTCTCTAATTAAGTCAAATATAACAGATATAGCATCTGCTGTATTAAAATCGTCATCCATTTTTCCTATGTATTTATCCCTATATTGCAATAAATCTTTAAAATATTCATTTTCAGATTCCTGCATTTTTTCTGATTTAACTTCCTCCAGTAAATTTTCTAAATTATACAATGAATTGTAAAGTCTGTCCATTGATGATTTTGCAGATTCAAGTAATTCATCACTAAAATTGATTTGAGCTCTATAATGAGCTGAAAGCATAAAGAATCTTATTATATCGGCATCATATTTTCCTAATACTTCTCTTGCAGTAAAAAAGTTATTTAGGGATTTTGACATTTTCTGATTATTTACATTTACAAAAGCAGAATGCATCCAATAATTTGCAAAAGGCCTACCAGTTAACGCTTCGCTTTGTGCTATTTCATTTTCATGATGAGGAAATACTAAATCAGTTCCTCCACCATGAATGTCTATTGTTTTCCCCAAAATATTATATGCCATACATGAACATTCTATATGCCAGCCTGGCCTTCCCAATCCCCAAGGGCTTTCCCATGCAGGTTCATTAGGCTTTTGCTTTTTCCAAATTGCAAAATCCATTGGATCATTTTTTCTTTCATCTATATTTATTCTGGCTCCAGCCTGAAGTTCATCAAGATTCTGTCCTGAAAGTTTGCCATATTCATTAAATTTCTTTGTACTAAAATAAACATCTCCATTAATTTCATAGGCATAACCCCTATTAATTAATTCATTTACAAAAGAAATAATTTTATCTATGTATTCAGTTGCCCTGGGATTAACAGTAGCTCTCTTAATGTTAAGCTTATCTGCATCATTATAATATTCGCTAATAAATTTATCTCCTAACTGTTTTACAGTAATATGCTGCTCATTTGCCTTCTTTATCATTTTATCGTCTATATCAGTAAAATTCTGAACAAAATTAACTTTATATCCCCTGTATTCTAAATATCTTCTTATGGTGTCAAAGACAATAAATGTTCTTCCATTTCCTAAATGAAAATAATTATATACTGTTGGTCCACAAACATACATATTTACTTCCATAGGATTTATTGTGACAAATTCCTCCTTTTTCTTTGTTAGCGTGTTATATATCTTCATTAAAATTTCCTCCTTGATTATGTCAACTGGGATATCCTAAATTAATTAATATTATAATTAATGACTATATTATACTTATTTTATAACTAAAATCATAAATATAATATAGTCATTTTGAAAATTATCTATTTATTTCTAAATTATATCCTCTTTCCCTTAACTTATCCACTAAAATATCAGCATGTTCTTTTGATTGTACTTCCACTTCAAATGATACATACACATAATCTAGTCCTTTTTCATTCCAGTTATTATCCTGTCTTGTTTTAACTATATTTGCTCCTAAGGAGACAATATTGGTAACCAGTGATCCTAACTGTCCAACTTTATCTTGTATCTCTATTGTGAATCTTAATCTTCTTGTTTGTCTGACTAATTCCCTATCAATTATTTTCTGAATCATTGCTATATCAATATTGCCACCGCTTATTAAAGAAACTATATTTTTTCCTTTAAAGTCTAACTTATTAGCCAGTACAGCAGCTAATGGTACAGCCCCTGCTCCCTCAGTTATCAACTTAGTTCTTTCCATTAAAGAAAATATTGAATGAGTAATTTCGTCTTCAGTAACAGTGACTACGTCATCTACATATCTTTTAATATATTCAAAGCACAAATTTCCTGGTGTCCTTACAGAAATTCCATCTGCTAGAGATTTGGCTCCTGGAACTGTAACTATTTCATTTTTTTCTAATGATGCTTTTGTTGAAGCTATAAGTGAGGCCTGAACCCCTATTATCTTAATATCTGGTTTTATAGCTTTTGCCGCAACAGCAATACCTGATATTAATCCTCCGCCTCCAATTGGCACTAGAATAATATCTGTTTCAGGCAGTTCTTCTAATATTTCTAAAGCTATTGTACCCTGGCCAGCCATAACCTGTATGTCATTAAAAGGGTGTATAAAAGTTAATCCCTGTGATTTCTGAACTTCAACTGCTTTTCCATAGCACTCATCATACACTTCTCCAAATTGTATAACTTCTGCTCCATAGCCTCTAGTAGCTTGAACTTTCGATAGTGGTGCAGTTGCAGGCATTACAATGGTAGATTTTACTCCAAAAGCTGTTGCTGCATACGCCACTCCTTGCGCATGATTACCTGCAGATGATGCTATTACTCCTTTTTTCTTTTCATCTTCTGTTAAGCTTGCAATCTTGTTATATGCACCTCTTAATTTAAAGGCCCCTGTCTTTTGTTTGTTTTCACATTTTAGATAAATATTATTGCCACTTAAATTGGAAAATGTACTAGAATAGATTAACGGAGTCTTTCTAACTACTCCTTTAATGTTGTTCATGGCTTGTTTAATCATTTCTAAATTTAATTCCATCATAATTACTCCCCCAAATATGTATTCCGGATAAATTAACCCTATTGTCCAATATATTATTTATCCAAAAAACATTTTATCACATATTAACCCAAAGTTTAACCTTTATGTTGTATAATTTTAGATATATTTTTAATTTTATATTAAATGTACTTTTTTAAGTATAAAATAGAATTAAATCATTCATTCTATTTTATACTTTGCATTGTTATCTGTCTTTATAATTTTATATTGTTTACCTTAAATTCCTCTTTTATTCTGTCTAATATATGTTCCTTTTTAATTAATTCAGTTTGACATGATTTCCTTAATTTAAATTCAGCCATTCCTTCTGTAATTTTTTTACCTACAGTAATTCTCATTGGTATACCCATTAAATCCGCATCCTTAAACTTTACTCCTGCCCTCTCATCTCTATCATCTAAAAGGACCTCTATTCCATTCTCTTTAAGATTATTATAAATTTCTTCTGCTGCTTTTACTTGTTCTTCATTTTTCATAACTGCAACAGTTATAATCACATGATAAGGTGCAATAGAAAGCGGCCATATTATTCCAAAGTCATCATGGTGTTGCTCAATTACAGCAGCAGCAGTTCTATTAATACCTATTCCGTAACACCCCATAATTAATGGTTTTTTATTACCATCTTCATCAATAAACACAGCTCCCATAGCATTTGAATACTTAGTACCTAATTTAAAAATATGTCCAACCTCAATGCCTCTGGCTATTGTTAATGGAGCTCCACATTTAGCACATTTATCTCCTTCAACTGTCTTTCTAAAATCTCCAATCGTTCCCTTAAAATCTCTTCCATAATTGACATTTTCATAATGATAACCTGTATCATTAGATCCCACAATGAAATTATACATATTTTCTACTTCTTTATCTACAAACAATTCATCTACCTTTATTCCAATAGGTCCAGCAAAACCAATTTCTGCAGATGTAGCCTTCTTCACTGCCTCTGCATCTGCTAACTGGAATTCCACTGCACCTCCTATACTATTTATAACTTTAATTTCATTTACATCCCTATCTCCTCTAACCATCACTGCAACAACTTTTGCATCAGCTTTATAAATAATAGTTTTAGCAAATTTTTTGGACGTAGTTTTGAAAAACTTTACTAATTCAACAATTGTTTTTACATTAGGTGTTTCAACTTTTTTCAAGACTTTTAAATCCTCTTTATTTACTTCTTCTGGAATTGCTGGAGCTTTTTCTACATTCGCAGCATAATTACACTTAGTGCAAAAAGCGATTTCATCTTCTCCCACTTCAGATTTCACCATGAATTCAGCTGAACCAGATCCTCCCATGGCTCCTGAATCAGCCTCAACACATTTAAAATCTAAATCACATCTATTATATATTTTATGATACGCATCATACATCTTCTCATAAGATATGTCTAACCCAGCATTATCCCTGTCGAAGCTATAAGCATCTTTCATTACAAATTCTCTTGATCTCATTACTCCATATCTAGGTCTTCTCTCATCTCTATATTTTGTTTGTATTTGATACAGATTAAGTGGAAGCTGCTTATAAGACTTAATCTCATTTCTTGCTAAATCAGTAAATACTTCTTCATGTGTTGGTCCTAAACAAAATTCTCTTTCATTTCTATCCTTTAGCTTGAACATTTCTGGGCCAAATACTTCCCATCTGCCTGACTCCTTCCACAATTCAGACGGCAATAGAGCTGAAGCTAAAAACTCCTGTGCTCCGGTCTTATCCATTTCCTCTCTTACTATATCTTCTACCTTTTTTATTACCCTTAATCCTAAAGGCATAAAGTTATAAACCCCTGATGCCATTTTTCTCATCATACCAGCCCTCAGCATTAATTGATGGCTGGATATTTCAGCTTCAGATGGTGTCTCTCTTAATGTACATATGAGCATATTTGATAATTTCATATTTGTTCCTCCTTAAACTTTATCCTAAATTTTGTGAAATTAAAAAACTCACCCTGTATAGGGCGAGTTATCGCGGTACCACCTAATTTTGTACTAATCTTTTATCGGTTTATCCGGCAGTTGTTAACTGCAGCTCAGAAGTAGGTTCAAAACCATGGGAAATCTTTCAGCCTGTGAACTTCCTCTCTTGATTTAGTTTTTACTATTCTTCGTCAAAGCCACTTATTTAGTTGTAAATAATATATCCTCAGTTATTTATAATAATTAAATATTTTTTAATTTAATCCTTTTGTTTTGCAAAAATCATTCTTCCTGCTGCGGTTTGAAGTACTGAAGTTACTATAACATCCATTATTTCTCCAATATGCTTTCTTCCACCTTCAACAACAATCATAGTACCATCATCAAGATATCCAATTCCCTGGCTCGACTCTTTACCATCCTTAATTATTTGAATAGTCATTTCTTCACCAGGAAGAACCACAGGTTTAACTGCATTTGCTAGTTCATTTATATTCAATACAGGGACTCCCTGGAATTCAGCTACTTTGTTTAAATTATAATCATTAGTTATTACTTTGCCATTAAGTAATTGTGCTAGCTTCAAAAGCTTACTGTCAACTTCAGCTACTTCAGGAAAGTCCTTTTCGTAGATCTCCACTTCAATATTTAATTCCTTCTGAATTTTATTTAATACATCAAGTCCTCTTCTTCCTCTGTTTCTTTTTAGCCCATCAGATGAATCGGCTATATGTCTTAATTCCTCCAAAACGAAATTTGGAATTATCAGAGTACCTTCTACAAACCCAGTTTGGCAAATATCAAATATCCTTCCATCTATTATTACAGAAGTGTCTAATACCTTTGGCGCCCCTTTATGGCTTTTAACCTTTTTATCTTTTGATGGGCTTGACTTCTTTATATTTGAAAACCACGAAGTTACTTCTTCTCTTTTTTTAATTGATATATTTGCCCCTAATGCTGCCATTAATACTGCAACAACAAAAGCTAAAAATATACCAATGTATGGAATATTACCTATTAAATTCAAAAAGAAAGCAGATATGATAAGTCCTACTATAGCCCCAGCAGTTCCAAATAATATTTCATTAGCCGGAAGCTTTTGAATACTCCTTTCAAAATAGTCCATAATTTTCATTATCCAAGAAATCATCCATGGAGAAATTATAAAAAATATGAATCCAAATAAAATCGTTGAAAGAACTAAGAATAAGACCAAATTTACTGTGTTATTAAAATTACCTAATTTTAAAAAATAGCTTACCTTTGAAGTTTCATTTGCAATGAAATATCCCAAAATTAATCCAATCATTGTAAAAAGTCCTCTTAAAATCTTATTAAGCAATGATTTCACCTCCTCCTATAATTATTAACAATTTTTTCATTCTAAAACCTGTCATAGTTAAACTATATATTATTAATTACTTTTTTTCAATAATCCATACATTTATTTAATAATTTATTTAATAATTAGCAATAAATCCCCCTATGAAAAATTGCTTATCTAATTTATTATATAAAATATGCAGTGAAATTTATTCTACATTAATGCATTACCTTTATTGACAAAATAATCTGAAAAAAATTATAATTAAAGCATAGACAGCTACTAAATCTTTGTAAGGAGTTGAAGCTGATGAAGGATATTATTTTCGATAACTTTCAAAATGCAGTAAATGATTCTCTTTTAAGGCATAAAAGCATTTTGGATATAATTACAAAATTACAGGAATCAGATTCTAGAATAAATAGAGCTGTGGTAAAGTCCGTAACAAACTGTGGATGTGTAAAAGTAAATGCACAAAAGCAAACTCTCCCTAGTGAAAGAGACAATGATGATAACATTGGGTCATTAGAGAATTGTTTAAAAACTCATGTTGAAGGTGAGTTATGCAGTAACTGTAGAGATGTTGTTGAGCGTGAAATTGGAAATCACTTATTCTATTTAGCATCCCTATGCAATACATTGGATTTAAATTTATATGATATTTTGCTAAAAGAATATGATAGAATAGGTACACTTGGAAAATACTCACTGAGGTAGGTTAATAATGACTAGACAATTTATCTAGTCATTATTTCCCATTATAATTATTATCCAACATTATTTGTTCTCTTAGTCTTCTTAGTCCATTTTTTATTGCCTTAGCCCTTGCCTCTCCAATTCCTTCAACATTATCCAATTGTTCATAGGTAGCATCCATTACACTTTTTAATTCTTTAAAGTTCTTTACCAAATTATCTATTACATTGGCCGGTATCCTAGGAATTTTATTTAGCATTCTATATCCTCTTGGTGAAATTAAAGTATCAACTAGTGGCACTCCAACATATCCCAATGACTTAGAAATTAAGTCAAGGTTTAGTAACTCCTCTGAGCTCATATTTTGTATTTGTTTATATATTTCGTTATAATCATAGTTATTTTGGCAGTAATCTCTAATAAGCAATATACCATCCTGCTCAACACTCTTAATTAACTCATTTAATTGCATTGATATAAGTCTTCCTTCATTACCCAATTCACATATATATCTTTCGATTTCACCTACTATTCTCATTACCATTTCTGTACGCTGAATTGCTGTTATTACATCAAACAATGTTGATAAATCCTGGAATTCCAATATGTTTAGATTGCTGACAACTCTATCAAGTACTGAAACATATTTCTCCAATGTCTGTAATGCCTGGTTTGCTCTTCCAAGAATAATACTGCTGTCTCTTAGAACATATTTTATACTACCTTTATACACGGTAATTATATTTCTTCTTTGAGATATTGCAATAACTAAAATTCCTGTCTGTTTCGCCACTCTATCTGCTGTTCTATGCCTTGTTCCAGTTTCCAAAGTAGGAGTTGTACTTGCAGGAATTAATTGTGTATTTGCATAAACTATTTTTTTTAAGTCAGAACTTATTACTAATGCACCGTCCATCTTCGCTAACTCATATACATTTGATGGATTATAATCAGCATTGATACAAAAACCACCATCTACAATTTGCAAAATCTGTTCAGTGTCTCCAATAACAAGCAATCCACCAGTTTTAGCTCTTAAAATATTTTCTAGTCCTTCTCTTAAAGGTGTACCTGGCGCCATCATTTTAAGTATATTCATCAATTCTTTATCTTTTTCAAACCTCAAATTTCTCACCCTAAACAATTATTTTTAAAATATTTTTATAGCAGCTTCTTTTAAAGAAGAAACTCCAATTATATTTACGTCCATACTTCTAATTTTTTCAGAATTTCTTTTTGGGATAATAAAATTTTTAAATCCCAGCTTTATGCCTTCATTTACAATTCTTTCACACATAGAAATGGGCCTAACTTCTCCCGTAAGTCCTATTTCACCTACTACAAGTAAGTTTTCCATTCTTGTTTCCTTGGTTTTTGCACTTGAAATTAGAGCCAATGCTAATCCTAAATCTGCATAAGTTCCTTCTATATTAAGTCCACCTACAACATTAGCATATACATCTGATGAATAAAAGGGTATCCTTAATTTTTTTTCTAACACAGCTAATATTAAATTCAATCTTGGGATATCCATACCAACTGCAGTTCTCCTTGGCATTACTGCCTTTGTTTCACTTACAAGTGCTTGTATCTCTACTAATATAGGTCTAGTTCCTTCCATTATTCCAATTACAATTGATCCTTCTTTTTGAAATGAAGTGTCCTCCAGAAATACTTGTGATGGATTATAAATTTCTTTAAGCCCTTCTTCCTTCATTTCGAATACACCAATTTCACTAGTAGTTCCGAATCTATTTTTTACTGTCCTCAAAATTCTAAACTCCTCAGTTCTCTCACCTTCAAAGGAAAGCACCGTATCAACCATATGCTCTAAAACTCTTGGTCCAGCTAATTCACCCTGTTTAGTTATATGAGCCACAATAAAAAATGATATACCATTTGTTTTCCCTATTCTCATTATATCGTTAGCTGTTTCACGAACTTGAGATACACTTCCAGGTGCAGATGTAATATTTGCCTTAAATAGTGTCTGAATTGAGTCTATTATCACAAAAACTGGGTTCATATTTTTTATATGCTCTTCAATTGCATCCATATTTGTTTCTGGTACAACATACAAATCGGCGCTGTGAATTTTTAATCTATCCCCCCTCATTTTTATCTGTTCCTCAGACTCCTCCCCAGAAACGTATAATACCTTACCATACCTTTTAGCAATATATTCAGCAGTCTGAAGCAGGAGAGTAGACTTTCCAATACCAGGTGCCCCGGAGATAAGTGTAAGAGATCCTTTCACAAGTCCACCGCCTAAAACTCTATTTAATTCTTTAACTCCGGTATTCATTCTTTCATACTCGCTGGATTTTATGTCAGTTATTTTTTTAGGTGAACTTTTTGTTATGATACTTAGAACACCTTTATCTTGGGAAGTTTTTATCTCTTCAACTAGTGTATTCCATTCACCACACCCCGGACATTTACCCATCCATTTTAATGACTCATAACCGCATTGTTGACAGACAAATGTGGTTTTAACTTTTCCCATTACATCAGCTCCTATATTCATCTAAAAGTATATTATACCTTATTTTATCATTTTTAGTTAACTAAAAACAAAAATATGGTAAAAAAAATAAGATACTTGTCATTATATCATATAACAAGTATCTTACTTTTCTAATAATTACCTTACAATATCTAATATCCTATTATTGTTTTTTTTTAGATTTGCAGCTGCACTTTCATCTACTATTACAGTTACGTCTCTATGTACTTGTAAAATAGACGCTGGCACATTGGTACTTATTTTACCTTCAATAAGTTTTTCAATTATGTCTGCTTTATTGCTGCCATTAGCCAGTAATAATATTTTCTTTGCCTTCATTATACCACCCAAACCCATTGTAAGAGCTTGTGTTGGTACTTCATCTATTGAATCAAAAAATCTTGAATTTACATCAATAGTGTTTTGAGTCAAATTTGTAAGATGAGTATTCATATATAAAAACTCTGATGGCTCATTAAAACCAATATGACCATTTTGACCAATACCTAAAATTTGAATATCAATTCCTCCATGATTTGATACATTTTCATCATAAGCAGCACACTCTGCCTCAATATCAGCTGCCATTCCATCTGGAACAAATGTGTTATTCTTATCAATATTAATATAATCAAATAACTTACTGTTCATAAAATATCTGTAACTTTGTGGATGTTCCGTTGGTAAGCCCTTGTATTCATCCAGATTAAAAGTAGTTACAGATGAAAAGTCAACCTTGCCTTCATTATATAACTTAATTAACTCCTCATAAGTTCCTTCAGGGGTACTTCCTGTGGCTAACCCTAAAACGCAATTCATCTTATTATTTATTGTTTCAGCAATCTCCAATGCTGCGGCTTTACTTAATTCATCATAATCCTTAACTATAATAACTCTCATTTATAATCTACCTCTTCTCTAAAATATGATATAAACACGTCACATTAATTTATGCAATTCTACTATATATATTATAACCTATATACCTATAGTTGTCTATACCAATTTAAATATATTTTACCTTTTACCGCTGTATATGAAATAAATTTTTAAAAGAAGACTCTGTATTAAAAATACAGAGTCTCATAATTTTATTGATTTACCTTTTGAAAGCTCAATTCATTGTCCTTTACTGCAACACTTACAGTGTCTCCTTTTTTAACATTGCCCATCAAAATTTCTTCTGAAAGCTTATCTTCAACAGTTTTTGTTATAGCTCTTCTTAAAGGCCTTGCACCATAAGTTAGATCAAATCCCTCTTTTGTCAGGTATTTTTCTGATTCGTCATCAAATAGTAAATTTATATTCTGTTCTTTCAGTCTTTCTGTAACTGTTCCCAACATTAATTTTACTATTTGAAGTAAATCCTTTTCGTCCAGTTGATGGAATACTATAATATCATCTATTCTATTTAAAAATTCTGGTCTAAAGGATTTTTTAAGTTCTTCCATCACATTTTCTTTCATCTTCTCATACTCTGTTTCCTTTTGTGATTCTCCTCCCAAAGCAAACCCCATAGACTTTTGTCTCCTTATGGTAGAGGCACCTACATTTGATGTCATTATAATAATGGTATTTTTAAAGTTTACTGTCTTCCCTTTTCCATCTGTCAATCTGCCATCTTCTAATATCTGTAATAATATATTAAATACCTCAGGATGTGCCTTTTCTATTTCATCAAATAATACTACAGAGTATGGATGTCTCCTCACCTTCTCTGTGAGCTGCCCTCCCTCATCAAATCCAACATATCCTGGAGGAGATCCAATTAGTCTTGAAACAGTATGCTTTTCCATATACTCTGACATATCAATTCTAATCATATTGTTCTCGTCTCCAAACATTGCTTCAGCTAATGCTTTAGACAGCTCTGTTTTACCAACACCAGTTGGTCCTAAGAAAATAAAGGAACCAATTGGTCTTTTGGGATCCTTTAAGCCTACTCTTGCTCTTCTCACTGCCCTTGATATTGATTTTACTGCTTCTTCCTGACCTATAACTCTCTTATGCAGTATTTCTTCAAGTTTTAATAATCTTTCGGATTCCCTTTCAGTAAGTTTTTCAACTGGAATATTAGCCCACTTTGATACTACTGCTGCTATTTGTGGCTCATCTACTTTTAAATTTGACACTTCTTTATATGTCTTCCAGTCATTCTTTAATCCATCTAATTTATCATTTAGTTGTTTTTCATTATCTCTTAACTTAGCGGCTTTTTCAAAGTCCTGTACACGAATAGCATCTTCTTTTTCCTTTGTAGTTTTCTCAAGTTCTGCCTCCAAATTTTTTAAATTAGGAGGTGTAATCATATTTTCAATTCTTACTTTTGCTGCCGCTTCATCCATAAGATCAATAGCTTTATCTGGAAGATATCTATCGGTAATATATCTATCAGATAAATTAACTGCCGCTAAAATTGCATTATCTGTTATCTTTACTCTATGATGAGCTTCATACTTATCTCTTAAGCCCTGTAATATTCTTACTGCCTCATCTTTAGTAGGTTCTCCAACCGTTATTGGCTGAAATCTTCTTTCCAGTGCCGTATCCTTTTCAATATACTTTCTATATTCATCAATAGTTGTTGCCCCAATACACTGGATTTCTCCTCTAGCAAGTGAAGGTTTTAAGATATTTGATGCATCAATTGCGCCTTCTGCTCCACCTGCTCCTATTATGGTATGAATTTCATCAATAAATAATATCACATTACCGGACTTTCTGATTTCATCCATTACCTTTTTAAGTCTTTCTTCAAATTCACCTCTATATTTTGATCCAGCAATCATAGAAGATAAATCTAGAGTAACTACCCTTTTGTTTTTTAATATTTCAGGTATATTTCCTGAAATTATTTTCTGTGCTAATCCTTCTGCAATGGCTGTCTTTCCAACTCCAGGATCACCAATTAAACAAGGATTATTTTTTGTTCTCCTGCATAAAATTTCAAGAACTCTCTGTGTCTCAGCATCCCTGCCAATTACTGGGTCAAGTTTTCCTTCGCTGGCCATTTGTGTTAAGTCTCTTCCAAACTGATCTAAAGTTGGTGTATCTTGTTTTGCAGCTTTAGCTGAATTATTAACTGAATTATTCTGTTCACCAGATAAACCTTCAATTAGTTCTTTTCTTAATTTCTCAAAGTCAACTCCCAGATTATTTAAAATTGTAAAAGCTACACCTTCTGCTTCTCTAATAAGTGCCAGAAGTATATGCTCTGGACTTATATAGTTATGGTTTAAATCTCTAGCTTCTAAAAGGCTAATTTCTAGAAGTCTTTTAGTTCTTGGAGTAAGTGGGATTTCATTTCTAAATAAGTCCATATCACCTTTTCCCTCATACTCTTCTATAAGTTCTTTTACTCCATCTGCTGTTATACCCATATTATTCAAAATACTCTTAGCCATTCCCTCTTCATTTAATACTCCTAAAAGTATGTGCTCTGTACCCACATAACCGTGCTGAAGGCTCTGTGCCTCTTGTTGAGCATAAACTAAAACCTTTTGTGCTCTTTCAGTAAACCTTCCAAACATCATAAAAATCACCACCCAATTTTATTTATTTTTTTCTTCTAATGTTTCTCTTACAAGGCGAGCCCTATAATAATTTTTTTCTTTTTCATTTAACTTTGTATTATAAATTTTCTGCAGCATTGCAGGCTGAGTATTAACTAATAAACTATTCAATATCTTTTTATCCACATTTTTAATTATTCCCAATTCTACTCCTAATCTTACTTGAGAAATTAAGTTTAAGCCCTCTGACAAATCAAGTAATCTTGCTGACTTTAATATTCCCAAAGCTCTATACATCCTATCCTCAATTTCATATGAATAATTCTGCAATAGTTTTTGTCTGGAGATATTTTCTTGATTAATTATTTGGTTTATTACAGCATTTAAGTTATTTATTATTTCTTTTTCAGTTATTCCCAATGTAATTTGATTTGAAATCTGATATAAGTTTCCGTTTGCCTTTGATCCCTCTCCATAAAGACCTCTTATTGTCATTCCTACTTGAGAAACTGCCTTCAAAATATCTGTTATTTCATTACTTATAGATAAAGCAGGTAAATGCATCATAATTGAAGCCCTCATTCCTGTTCCCACATTAGTTGGACAGGCTGTTAAGTATCCTAATTTTTCGTCATAAGCGTAGTCTACTTTACTTTCAATTAAATTATCCAAATTGTTCGCTGTATCATATGCCTCTTCTAGATTTAAGCTCGAAGTTATGCATTGAATTCTAATATGATCTTCTTCATTTAACATAACACTAATTGTTTCGTCTTTGTCTGAAATAAAGGCTGCCTTTTTATAGTTGCTTAATAGTTTATAGCTGATTAAGTGTTTTTCAAAATAGGCTTTATTATCAAGTAAGTCGGATTCCCACAATTTTATGGTTTTAAATTTAACATTATGCTCTGGTAAATCAAGCATTGAGCTATTAACCATTTCAGCAACCTCTTTGCCTTTTTCATCACTCAATTTATCAGGGAAAGGTATATCTTTAATATTTCTTGCCAATCTAATTCTGCTGCTTATGACAATATCATCATTTTTCCCATCAGCATTCAACCAATTTTCCATACTCTTTCCTCCTAACTTATTTCCCTTTGCAACTCTTTTATTTTATCCCTAATTTCAGCAGCCTTTTCATATTCCTCAGCTGCAATTGCCTTTTGTAGTTCTTCCTTAAGTGTAACTATTCTTTTCTTTTCAATAATATTCTTACCTAATTTTTTGGGTATTTTCCCTGTATGTTCCGAGCCTAGCTGCACTCTATTTATTATTGGCATGACTGTCTGCTTAAAATTTTTATAGCACTGGCTGCATCCTAATAGCCCTGTTTTTTTAAATTCAGAATAGGTTGTGCCGCAATTTGGGCATACAGGTTCAACATTTTTATCTATATTATTGGCTTGACTTATATAATCAACAATTCCACTCAAAATATTTTGAAATGTAAATGGGGCTCCTACATCAAAAAAATCACTACTAAACTCTAGTCCCTGTTTTTCTCGTGCACACTTCTCACAAAGATTAGCTTCTCTTTTTACTCCATTAATTATTTTAGCAATGTGAATTGTAGCTTCGTTTTTCTTACAATTTTCACATAACATATTATCACCTCTTTGAATTATATAATTATACCATATTATTCCATCTAAGTTATTATCACTAAAAAAATTGATTTTAAAATATCTGCTCTTAACTTACTCTTATTATCCATACATGAACATAATGTTCGGTCATTTAAGGTTACCTTTATTAAATTTGATTCTCTTTCAGTTATTAATTCAGATTCATATAGTCCATCCACTATTTGTACAGCTGAATCATAGGTGATGCTATCTCCAATCTTTTCATTTACTACTTGCATAAATGGCTTATTCTCACCAAGTAAAACCCTTTTAATAATTATGCATCCTCCACCGCCTCTTTTACTTTCTATATAATATCCTTTGTCAGTTGTAAATCTAGTAGTTAATACATAATTAATTTGAGACGGTGCACAACTAAAATGATTTGCCAGTTCATTTCTTTGTATTTGAATCTCCCTAGCATTATTATCTTCAATCATCTCTTTTATAAACTGTTCAATTACATCAGATAATCTAATCATATTAGGCCTCCTTGCCTTTGTCTTTCTTTGACCTTTACTTTATATTAATATATTATTTCATAAATTTCAATACTTTTATATAAAAAGAAGCTAATAATTTATTAGCTTCAAAATACTTTTGCAATATGTAATTCCTCTAAATAAAATATATATTTCTTCAGTTATTTAATTTCCATTATTGCTAGTGATACAGCACCAATTACACCTGCATCATTGCCTAACATTGCAGGAACTATTCTGCAGTTTTCTGACATAACTTGAAAACATCTTTGATTTACAACCTGCTGAACTTTTTCGAAAACGATACTGCCTCCATTTGATACACCACCGCCAATTACAAAAACTTCAGGATCCAGTATTGTAATTAAATTTGCAACTCCAATACCCAAATATTCTAAACTCTTATCTAATATTTTTTGTGATAACGCATCTCCTTTGGCAGCCTCTATAAATACTTCAGCAGCAGTAACCTTTTCATAGTTCACTAGAGATGTGTCCTCTTCATTTTTTATATGCTCCATAGCTTGTCTTCCAATTGCTGTTCCAGATGCAAGAGCCTCAACACATCCATGATTTCCACAATTGCACTTTGGTCCATCTGGAACTATTGTCATATGCCCAACTTCTAGTGCATTAAAAGTATTACCTCTATATATCTTTCCATTTATAATTGCTCCTCCACCAATTCCAGTGCTGACAGTAATATATACCATATTTTCTGTTCCTTTTCCAGCACCAAGCATATACTCTCCTATTGCAGCAACATTAGCATCATTATCTAAAAAGGTAGGTATATTATATTTATTTTTTATTGGCTCTACTAATTTAAAGTTTTTAAATGGTAAATTTGGAGTTGTGATAATCATTCCCTTTTTAGGATCTAAAGGCCCCGGTGATCCTATTCCTATTGCTTTAATTTTTTCTAAGCCTTCTCCTGACTCTTCAATCAACTTGTCAATAACGGACATTATTCTTTGAAGAACTGTCTGCTCTCCTTGGTTTGCATTAGTTGGTATGATATATTTATTGATAACGTTGCCCTTAATATCTGCAATGGCACCGCATATTTTTGTTCCCCCCAAGTCTATACCTATTACAAACTCCTCTTCCACTTTTAAATCCTCCTATCGTTTTTATTATATTATATCATACCTATTATATATCATTTCACCATCTCACTATAATTAAAACTTTATATAAATTTATATAAATTATTTTGTAGTAAATTATAAAAAAAGTACTAGGTTCTAGGTTAGTAATACTTTTTTTATTTATGCTATGTATATGGGTCCTTTCCTTCTCAATTTTTAATTACTTAATAAATTAAAATTTCTCTCCTAATTTTTAATTGCAACAATGTAATAACCTTCATGGTTTTCTCTCTTCTTCACATCAATTGAAAAATTATTTTTTATAAGTATTGAACACATTATATTTCTCACTTCATCGCTATCATTGTCTAATGTAATAGTAAAATTGTCATTCTTATCAACTATATTCACATAATCGTTAAAACTGCTATAGTCTTGTAATTGGATATCTGAATTGACCCATAAACGATAGTCCGACATGTATTTTCGCTCCTTTTAGATATATAATAAAAAACTTAGCAATATTTTTTACATATAGCGTATAAAATATTCTGTAACATTATTCCAATGGCGAAAACAGTTATTCTTAATAAAAAAAGATCCTTTACAGCATTAAACCATAAAGGATCTATTATAACTATACTTCTACACTTTGTTTCTTTGCTTTTTCAATAATTTTTCCACTTTCAGTTGGAGGTACCTCTTCATATCTTTCAAATTTCATTGTAAAGCTTCCTCTAGCCTGAGTCATGGACCTTAAGTCTGTAGCATATTTAAACATTTCTGCTTGAGGCACTTCGGCAATAACTCGCTGATTTTTGGCATCTGGCTCCATACCAAGTACTCTGCCGCGTTTTTTATTTATATCTCCAATTACATCACCCATATAATCTTCCGGTACAATAACCTCAACATGCATTACTGGTTCCAACAAGATAGATTGTGCATCTACTAAACCCTTTTTATAAGCTAAAGATGCTGCAACCTTAAATGCCATTTCTGAAGAATCTACTGGATGATATGATCCATCATGCAATATTGCTCTAAGTCTTATAACTGGATATCCAGCTAATACCCCATGCTGAATACATTCCCTCAAACCCTTTTCCACTGCAGGAATATATTGCCTTGGGACAACACCTCCAACAACTTTATCTACAAATTCTAATTCATCCCCATCATTTCTAGGCTCGAAAAGAATTCTAACATCTCCATACTGACCGTGACCTCCAGATTGTTTCTTGTGTTTTCCCTGGACATCGGCGCTCTTTTTAATGGTTTCCCTATATGGAACTCTAGGCAATTCAAGAGACACATCAGCACCAAATTTGGTTTTTAGCTTATTTGCTATAACCTCCAAATGGGTCTCTCCTGTTCCGCATATTATAGTTGCAGCATTTTCCAAATCCCTATATACTTTGAAAGTTGGGTCTTCTTCTAAAAGTTTATTTAAACCATTTGAAATTTTATCTTCATCATTTTTAGATTTTGGTAAAACTGCTCTTGATAAAGAAGGCTCAGGAAAATCAACTTTTTCAAATACTATCTTATGATTTATATCGCACAGAGTATCTCCTGTTGACGTAAACTGCAACTTCGATACAGCACCTATGTCACCAGTTGTAATTTCATCTGTTGGTATTTGTGATTTACCTCTAAGAAAATACAATGTTCCTATCTTCTCTTGTTTATCTTTATTTGAATTATATATTAGTGCATCGGATTTAATTTTTCCGCTAATAACTCTAAACAAGGATAACTTACCAACAAATGGGTCCGCAATTGTTTTGAATACAAATGCTGCTGCTGGTGCATCTTCTTCAAACTTAACCATTTTTTCTTCATGGCCATCAATGCCTACTGCCTTTTTTCCATCAACATCAAGTGGTGAAGGAAAGCATTCCACTATGTCTTCTAATAATGTCTCAATTCCTATTCCAAGTAGTGCACTTCCACACATTACTGGTGCAATGTCACCATTTATAGAACCTTTTATTAATCCTGTGTATATTTCCTCATCACTCAGCTGGCCTTCAGAGAAATATTTATCCAAAAGTTTTTCATCCGTCTCGGCTACAGCCTCCATAATCATACTTTTGCATTCATCTACTTTGTCTATTAGGTCAGAAGGTATATCCCCTGGCTCCATTTTATTTGTCTTTGCATTAAAAATTCTAGCTCTCCTTGAAATAACATTTACAACTCCTATAAACTCATTTTCCTTTCCTATAGGGTATTGGATTGGAACAACGGAAATTCCAAACTTATCCTTTAAGCTTGCAAGAATCTTATCAAAATTACTATTTTCACGATCTAGTTTATTTACGTAAAAGGACCTTGGCACCTTATTTTCATTAACATAATCCCAGGCCTTTTCAGTTCCTACTTGGATTCCTGAAACACCGGATACTGCTATTATTACAGTGTCAACAGCCTTTAATCCCTCTATTGTCTCTCCTACAAAGTCAAAATATCCTGGCATATCAACTATGTTAATTTTAGTATTATCATATTCACATGGTGCAATTGCTGTAGATATGGATATTTTTCTTTTTCTTTCTTCTGGGTCAAAATCACATATTGTATTTTCTTCTTCTATTTTGCCTAATCTATCGCTTGCCTTAGTGTAGTAAAGTATTGCTTCTGCTAATGTAGTTTTACCGGATCCACTGTGGCCAACAAAGCCTACATTTCTTAAGTTTTTTGTTTTCAAATCTTTCATAAGCAATTCCCCCTTAAAACTATTTGGCTTTAATAAATATATTCTATTTATTTATTAAAATTCCTTTTAAAATAATTCAAATTTTCTAAATTATTTGTTAATATATTTATTAACAAAATTTACAAACATTATTCATGTATTTAAAAATAAAAGACTAATAATCATCTACCGAAGTAAAATAATTATTAGTCTTATAATGTATAATTATTCAAAAAATAAAAATGGCTCCGCGAAAAGGATTCGAACCTTCAACCCTTCGGTTAACAGCCGAATGCTCCACCGTTGAGCTATCGCGGAACAATTTGTTA
>JAQSXU010000228.1 GCA_029256485.1 Clostridiaceae bacterium | reverse complement strand
ACCTCAATAAGTTTTGCTCCGCTAAAAGCCATTACATCCGGCACCCTAAAAGAGCCGCCTATTTCCACCAGCTGCCCTCTTGAAACTATGGCTTCCTTGTTATCACATAAAGTATTTAATACCAGCATAACAGCTGCGGCATTGTTATTTACTACTAAAGCTGCTTCTGCTCCTGTTACCTTCTTAATTAATTCTTCAACGTGGCTATATCTGGATCCTCTTTTTCCCTGGTGTATATCATATTCAAGGTTACTATAGTTCTGAGATATATTTATAACATTATTCATTGCTCTGACAGATAATTTGGACCTGCCTAAATTGGTATGAATAATTACCCCTGTGGCATTTATTACAGTCTTTAAATTGCCTTGTTTTTCACTTTCCACTATGTTTAATACCCTCTGAACTATATTTTCCATATTTATTTCTGATAATTCATGTGAAATAATCTTTTTTCTGTAATAATCAACAGATTCTCTAATAGCTTCAACTATAACAGGTCTTAAATTTTTACCTAATAATGAGCATATTTCTTTTTTATTTAAAATTTCATCTATTTTAGGAAGATTTCTTAAAAGTTCTTTTTCAGTCATAAATTAAACCTCTCCCAACTATATATAATGCATTAAAGTTCTTACATTGTGTCTTTGCAAAATATCTAATCTTGAAAGATTTTTGTGAAGTCACAATGTATTAGAACCTTTGCATTATATAGTTTATTATTCAACAATTATATAACTATCCTTTTTTCTTGTTATCTCGCCGACTACAGATGATTTTATATTTAACTTAGATAAATCCTTCATAATATCTACTGATTGCTCAAAATCACATGAGAAAAGAAGTCCTCCAGAAGTTTGCGGATCGAACAATATGTCCTCAAACCATTGAGGAACATTTCTAAATTCGTATTTACCTTTCAGATAACTCCTGTTTCTGTATGATCCTTCAGGCACTAATCCCATTTCTGCATATTCTTTTGCTTCTTCAATAAAAGGTATTTTATCTTTAAATAATTTTATTGTTTTGTTTGAAGCAGATGCCATTTCATAAGCATGTCCCATTATACCGAATCCAGTTATATCAGTGCATGCGCTTATACTATAATTTACTATTATCTCACCAGCATATTTATTTAATGTAGTCATAATTGCCACAGCTTTGTTATATGCTTCTTTTGATGCTAATTGGCCTTTTATTGCTGTATTTATAATTCCTGTACCTAATGGTTTTGTTAAAATTAGCACATCCCCATCATTACATCCTTGATTTTTTAATATTTTTTTTGGATGAACAATGCCAGATACTGAAAGTCCATATTTAGGTTCATCATCTGATACAGAATGCCCTCCTATAACTACTGCTCCGGCTTCTAGTACCTTATCGGCTCCGCCTTTTAAAATTTCGCCTAAAACTTCAATAGGCAGACAGTTAGGAAAGCAAACTATGTTTAATGCAACTATTGGCTTCCCTCCCATAGCATATATATCACTTAAAGAGTTTGCTGCTGCAATTTGGCCAAAAGTGTAAGGATCATCTACTACTGGTGTAAAAAAATCTAAGGTTTGTATTAATGCTTTATCTTCATCTATTTTATATACTGCGGCATCATCTGATGTCTCTATACCAACCAGCAGATTAGAATCATACATTTTAGGCAGCTTATTTAATATTTTTGAAAGGGTCTCCGGCCCTATTTTGGCTGCTCAACCTGATGTCTTTGATAATTCAGTTAATCTCTTATTCATGGCAAACCCTCCTTTTTCTTATAGTTTAAATTATTTATTTATGAAAAACTTTACAAAAACATTATATACTAATTTATTAGTTTACGTCTATTTTATCCTTTATTTTTTCAAATGTTTTATCTCCTATTCTATCAATTTTCTTTATATCTTCTACACGTGAAAAGCCATTATTTGACTCCCTATAATCTATTATTTTCTGAGCAGTTACATCTCCTATACCGGGAATTGTTTTCAATTCCTCTTTGGAAGCCTTATTTATGTTTACCTTTCCATTAGATTTTGTATTATTAACATTACTTAGTGACTCATTTACTGTATTTTCTTCAACTATTGAGTCTACCAAAATATAATCTTCATCCTTTAATTTTTTAGCTAAATTCAGTCTGGATTTGTCAGCTTTATCATTTAATCCCCCACTGGCTTTTATTAAATCATTAACTCTGCTGTCAGGTTTCAGATTATAAACACCTGGGTTCTTTACTTCTCCATTTATATAAACGGTTATATATTTTTCTCCGTTCTTTTCTCCTTTATCTGCCTCCACAAATATATCTTTATCACTATAATTTTGGGGAGCTTTATTAATAAAATATCCCACTGTGAAGAATATTGAAATTATAATAAGTAATGCAACAGATCCAATTAACTTTTTATTTTGTTTCATTAAATTCTCCTTATATAATAATGTATACTCTTTTATAAATTATTGACATATTTTTATAAAATATTGTCGCTAATATATATTTTTTTTGATATAATTACACTTAGCGGAATAATTGGAGGTAATAATGAGAAAATTTGTAGTACTACTGATGATTTGTTTATTAGTTTTGTCTAACTTTAGTGGTTTGGTATATGCAAAGGATAACCCTCCTACAGTATCAGCTGATAGTGCCGTATTGATGGATGCTACTACTGGTGAGGTTCTTTACGGAAAGAATATGGACACAGCATATCCACCAGCCTCTACTACAAAAATTATGACAGCCTTATTAACTTTAGAGAATTGTAATTTGGATGATGTTGTTACAGTGGGTAAAAATCCCCCACTAGCAGACGGCAGTAAAATATACATATTTGAGGGTGAAAAAATTACAGTTAGAGATTTACTGTATGGCCTTATTTTAGTCTCTGCAAATGATTGTGCTGAGGCACTTGCAGAGTACATTAGCGGTTCAATGGATAAATTTGCGGAAAAAATGAATTCTAGAGCCTTAGAACTTGGATGTAAGGATACAAACTTTGTTAATCCCAGCGGTTTATTTAATCCAAATCATAAAACTTCTGCAAAAGATCTGGCTCTTATCATGAGACAGCTTGTTTTAAATAGCGAATATACAAAAATAGCAACTACTCAAAGTTATAAAATTGCACCTACAAATAAAAGTACTTTGGAAAGGCCATTATGGAACGAAAATAAATTAATTCAAAAGGGGTCAAAATACTATTATGAAGGGTGTGAAGGCGGGAAAACAGGATATACTGTTCAGTCCGACCATTCTTATGTTGCCAGTGCTACAAAAGATGGTCACAGATTAATTGTAGCTTTAGTACATGACAAAAATAAAACATTTTTTGATGATGCCCCTGCATTATTAAATTATGGTTTCAACACATATGATTTAGTAAAGCTTTACAGCAAAGGTGATTTAATTTCAAATTATAAGAAAAATGGTATAGAAATTCCTCTGCTTGCTAATGAGGATATATATTATGTTAAAGAGAAAGGTAGTACATTAAAGCCAAATATAGATATAAGTACTGAAAGTGATTTAGCTTTAAAGAAAATTCACAAGGGAGATATTGTTGGTAAGGTAACTGTACGCTCCGATAAAAATTCACAAAGTTATGCTTTAGCCAGTTCCATTGACCACAATTTAACTTCGTCCATTGAAAGTGTAGTTTCAAATAAAAGTAATAATAATTTCTACATAGCTGCATCTACTATATTAATTGTAGCTGTTATAAGCTTTGCCTATATAAAATATAGGAAAGCAAGAATACGATAAATAACTTATACAGCATGAAAAAGCATTAAAATTATCTTTTTTCATACTGTTTAAGTTAATTTTATGTATTGTTTATCTTTAATTACCTGCTTTTAATAATTCTATTAAATTCTTCATATCATGTGGTAAATCTATTTCAATTTTCATTAATTCTCTTGTTTTAGGGTGTGGAAACGTTAGTTTACTGGCATGTAATGCTTGTCTTAATATGTAATCATCATCATTGTAATTACAATACAATGAATCTCCAAATAAAGGATGGCCTAAATGAGTTAAATGCACTCTTATTTGATGGGTTCTTCCCGTTTCAAGTTTTAATCCTACAACATCACCATTTTTATAACTGTTTACTACTTCATAGTGAGTTATACTATCTTGTCCCCTTGCATCAACAATTCTCTTTATACTATCTTCTAAAGGTCTATATATTGGCTCATTAATGGTTCCAATTTTATTTATTAAATTTCCATGTACCACAGCTACGTATTCCTTTTGAAAACTGTCTAAATTCATGTCTCTAGCTAGTGACATATGTGCAAATTGATTTTTAGCTAACAGCAATAATCCTGATGTGTCCATATCTAATCTGCTAACTAATCTAACTATACAATTTTCTCCTTTTTCCTTATAATAATATGTTAATCCATTTGCTATTGTTCCAGTTGGATGGCTTCTGGTAGGGTGAACAACAATTCCCGGCTGTTTATTTAATACTATTATGTCTTCATCCTCGTAAACTACATCTATATCCATTTTTTCAGGTTCAATATTTTGACTTTCATCCCTGCCAATTAATATATCAATTGAATCTCCAGAATTTAAGGTATATTTTAAATTAACTTTTTTATCATTAACAAATATTCTTTCCTCCCTTGCTGCTAATCTTATCATTCTCCCTGAAAGTTTCATATTAAACTTTAAATATTCCTTTAATAGCATATCATTTGACTGTTCATCTACAATAAAACTCAATTTATTTTCCTTCAAAATCTCCTATTCTAATAAAAATATAGTGAACAGTAAAAACTGCTCACCATATAAATAACTAATCTACTAAAGCTATTACTTCAATTTCAACTAAAGCATTTTTGGGTAGTTTTACTTCTACACAGGATCTTGCCGGCATATCAGTTAAAAAATACTTACCATAAACTTCGTTTACTGCATTAAAATTATCCAGATTACTTACATAGACTGTGGTTTTAACTACTTTGTCAAATGAAGTACCAGCTGCCTCCAGTATTCCTTTAATGTTTTCCAATGATCTTTCTGCAGCCTTTTTTACATCATTATTTACAAGTTCTCCCGTTGCTGGATCTAAAGGTATCTGACCAGATGTAAATAAAAAGTTACCCACTTTGACAGCTTGCGAATATGGTCCAATAGCTCCTGGGGCATTTTTTGTACTAATAATCTTTTTTTCCATGAATATGTCCTCCCTATTTAAATATTATGGAGATTTCTCTATTTGTAATCCTCTCCAAGTATCACTATTATATCAAAATTTTCATTTTTTTGCTGACTAATTTCAACATTACTTAATCCAACATCCTGTTTAATTATATCTGTATATTCTTTATCAGCGCCATATAAAACAGCTTTCGATTTAATGGTTTTTGTACCGTTGCCTGTAACTATATTTGTGTATCCCTTTTGTTTTAATTTATCTGCATATTCCTTTGCTAATCCATTTATATTGGTTCCATTTAAAACTTGAATTTTTAAACTTTTTCTATATTCATTTGCACTGCCAGAGGTATTTACTGAACTTGAATTATCACCATGTATTTTCCTTAATAATTCAGTATTACTTTTTTCATTATATGCAAAGTATGATATGTCATTTACATATACAGGATCCCCTTTTATAGTTGAAATTGTAATTTTTGATTTGTCTGTTTTAGATATTAAATATGCATATTTAATCATTTCTTCTGGCTGCATATTTGTTTCGCTGTATTTAGACACAGTGGATAAAATAGATGGTATCTTAGTCATAATTAAGGGACTTTTAAATTTATCTACAACTTTTCCTATAAACTCATGCTGGTTTTCAATTCTTCCTAAATCTCCATCAGCAAGTCCGGTTCCATCGTTATTTTTTCTCCATCTAAAAAATTCTTCTGCTTTTTTTCCATCCAGATGGACTTTCTCACCTTTTTTAAAATGTATATGCAGATTTTGTGATGCATCATCATAATTCATATTCTGCTTAATGACTACATCTATTCCCCCGATTGTATCTATTATTTTATCAAATCCCTCATAATCAACTTTTCCATAGTAATTTATATCAATATCAAAAAGCTGCTCAACTGATTGTATTAACATATCCTGTCCGCCTATGGCATTAGCAGCATTTATTTTCTCATTTTTACCATTTATCCTTATAAGTGTATCTCTTGGAATAGAGACAATGTTTATTTCATCATTATCAGGATTATAGTTCATCAAAATTATTGTATCCGTTCTTTTAGGTATATTACTTCCTTTTAAAGACGGGTCTCCAATATCTACCCCTGAAACTAATATATTTACCGGAGAATCATTTTTTACTGGCTTAGTCTTTACACTTTTACTGTCTTTACTAATGCCCAGAAGATAATAATAAAAAAATCCACTAAAACATATAAGCAAAACAACCATTAGAGAAATTATTATTTTTAACTTATTGGATTTATTTCTTTTTGCCATTATATCACCTATTTTTTATTTATTAATAAAAAGTTTCTTCCTTCTATTGTGTCCAAATGAATAAGTTGATTTCTTTCAATGACATATTCTATTGTTGAGTCAAAAGCCTTTAGAAGTCCTTCATCCAAACTTTCATAGGCCATTTTTCTCAATTCATCTACACCTTCAAAGTCCCTGCCTGGTTCTATATAATCAGCAATATATATAATCTTTTCAAGAAGACTCATGTTCTTTTTACCAGTAGTATGATATTTAACTGCACTGAGAATTTCTTCATCATTAATACCCATTGTCTGCTCTGCAATTATAGCAGCAGCCCATCCATGAAGAAGCTGGGGACTATTTATAGAAACTGCATCTACTTTAATATTGTTATTTTTAAATATAATTAATAGTTCTTCATTTGATAACTTTTTTGCACAATCATGAATTAAACCTGCAATTTTAGCTTTATTAATATCAGCGCCATATAGTTCCGCCAACTTCACTGCTGTTTTACTCACGTTCAAACTGTGTATATATCTATGATTGTTTAAATTTTTTTCTAAATAATTAATTATTGAATCTTCGTTCCACATATTTTTTACCCTCAATCCCAAAATAATATATAGGTTATTTTACACCAATTTTCTATAATTATCCACAATTACACATAATTAATAGCAAAGAACATATATTCCTTTGCTATTATTCATTATATAACCCTAATTGTAATATGGTGTTATACACACCAGCCGGCATAAGATAACTTATATTTTCATGATTTTTTATTGCTTCTTTTATACCTGTTGAAGAAATATCTAATACAGGCATATCTAAATATAAAACTTTAGAATTATATTGTTTTTCAACTTTATCTCTTTGAGCCATGAAGTCTTCCATCTTATAACCAGTTCTATTAAATACCACAAAATTACAAAGAGAAAAAATTTTATCTACGCTTTTCCAGGTATCTAATTCCATTAAGCAGTCAGAACCCGTCAAAAAGTACCATTCTGTATCTGGTTCTTTTGCCTTATAATATGATAAAGTTTTATATGTGTAGCTTAATTCCTTGTTATTTATTTCATAGTCACTGATGGTAAATCTTTTTTCTTCTCTTATTGCCATTTTAATTAATTCGTATCTAATAGAACTATTAGTTATTTTCTTACCAACCTTGTGTGGAGGATTCCCACTTGGCATAAAAATTATCTCTTCTAAGTTTAAATTATATAACGCCTGAAAAGCAATATGAAGATGTCCATTGTGAATTGGATCAAAAGTTCCTCCAAATATAGCCTTTTTGGTCATATCTTATGGCAATTCTATTTTAGGTTTCTTGGTAGATTTTCTATAAAGAACTACCTTATTTCCAATAGCTTGAATGCCTTCACAATGTAATTCTTCACATATAGCATCAGATGCCTCTCTAGCTTCATAGTCACTATTATTTAAAATGGAAATTTTAATAAGTTCTCTAGATTCTAATGCATCATCAATTTGTTTTAAAAAGTTCTCTTCTATACCTGCTTTACCTAAATGAAATATTGGTTCCATATTATTGGCAAGTGATCTTAAAAAACTCCTTTGTTTGCTTGTAATCATTATATCTCTCCTTGTATTTTAAAGTAAATATTCAAATTCAAAATCATTAAGCCTTACATAATCACCGTCTTTTATACCCATTTCCCTGAGTTTAATCATTACACCTTTATTATTAAGTACCTTGTGAAAATATCTTAATTCATCAGGGTCATTTACATTAACGCTAGCTAATAATCTGTCTACAAAGCTTCCCTGTATAATAAAAACATTTCCTTCTTTTCGTATTTCATAAGTAAATCTCTTTTCTTCTTCAACAAATCTGTCCTCTTCACTTATTTCTAAGTCTGTTATTGGAATTGTAGATAGTATTCTTGCTGCTTCTTTAATTAATTCTTCTAAGCCCTGATTGGTTGCTGCAGATATTTTAAATACATTTTTAAATCCAAGTTTTTCAACTTTAGCCTTAAATTCCTGGAACACACTTTCATCATAAAGCATATCACACTTATTAGCTGCAACTATTTGAGGTCTATCCCACAACTTTACACTATAGTTTTTAAGTTCTTCATTAATCTTTAAAAAGTCTTCGTAAGGATCTCTTCCTTCAGTTCCACTTATATCTACAACATGTATAAGCAATCTAGTTCTTTCGATATGCCTTAAGAAATCTAATCCTAATCCAACCCCCTCTGATGCACCTTCAATTATTCCCGGTATATCAGCCATTACAAAGCTTTGAATACCTGGCATTGCAACAACACCAAGGTTTGGTTTTAATGTTGTAAAATGGTAATTTGCTATTTTAGGCCTAGCTTTGGATACAACAGAAAGTATAGTAGACTTACCTACATTAGGAAATCCTAAAAGTCCTACATCTGCCAATATCTTTAGTTCCAGCACAATCCATCTTTCTTCCCCCGGCATACCAGGTTCTGCAAAATCAGGTGCCTGCCTTGTTGGTGTTGTAAACTTCACATTACCTTTTCCTCCTTTTCCTCCCTTTGCTACAATGTATTCATCGTTTGGATGAGATAAATCTGCCATTATTTTGTTGCTTTCACCATCCTTAATGATAGTGCCCATTGGAACTTTAATTATTAGATCTTCTCCATTTCTGCCGTAGCATTTAGATCCTGCACCATCTACGCCCTTTTCTGCAACATACTTCCTTTTATATGTAAAATCAAGTAATGTGGTTATATTGGGATCTGCAATAAGTATTACACTGCCTCCCTTTCCACCATCACCGCCGTCTGGTCCTCCAAAAGCAATGTACTTTTCTCTTCTAAAAGATATTGAACCATTACCGCCGTCACCAGATTTAACAAATATCTTAGCTGTATCAATAAACATTTTTTCCACCTCTTTTTTATAGATTACATCTATTACGTAAACACTTTTGTGTACTTTTCAAATTTATTTTCTTTTAATATAGTATTTACTAGTTTATTTTTTTTATTTTAAAAAGGCACCCATTTTTCAGGGTGCCCACTCTAAACTTATTCAGCTGCAACTTCCTCTACATTTAAAGGATAAACACTAGCTTTTTTCTTATCTTTTCCTACTCTTTCATATTTAACTGTACCATCTATCTTTGCAAAAAGAGTATCATCTGAGCCTTTTCCAACATTTTCACCTGGATGGATTTTAGTTCCTCTTTGTCTAACAAGTATATTACCAGCTAAAACAAATTGACCATCAGCGCTTTTGGCTCCTAATCTTTTTGATTCACTGTCTCTACCATTTCTTGAGCTACCTACTCCTTTTTTATGAGCAAATAACTGAAGGTTTATTAGTATCATTCTACTGCACCTCCTCTACCTTAAGGTTTATATATTCACT
>JAQSXU010000227.1 GCA_029256485.1 Clostridiaceae bacterium | reverse complement strand
AGGATATGGAAGCTATATTTATTACAAAAGATAAAGAAATCTATGTTACAGAAGGCTTAAAGGAAGATTTAATTTTGTTTGAAGGAAATGAAGAATTTATTACAAGGGTATAATTTTTTCTAATTCCGTAAAACTATAGGGGGCTGTCGCACTAAATAATTTACATACTATATATTGTTTGTACATAAAAAGACAAACACAATATATAGTATGTATTCTTAGTGCGACAGCCTCTGCTTTTTATTCTAAGCATACATCGATGTTTGTATAGTATAGATATTAATAAGAGTAAAAAGGAATCTATGTGATATAATTTTCATGGAGGATGTTTAGTGCAGACTAGTAAGATAAAACCAATAAAAATATAATTATATAATAGTATAAGAAAGGATGAGAGATTATGAGTGCAACCATAAAAGATGTTGCTGCATTAGCTGGGGTAGGGGTAGGTACTGTTTCGCGATATATTAATAATGAATCTGTTAAAGAAAGTACACGAATTAAAATTGAAGTAGCAATTAAAGAATTAAATTATGAACTCAATGAATATGCTCGTGGTTTAAAAATGAATCGTACTAATACTGTGGCTTTAATTTTGCCAACTATTTGGCATCCTTTTTTTAGTGAGTTTGCCTATTATATTGAATCTTCTTTAAGTACACGAAATTACAAAGTTTATTTATGTAATTCAGATCAAGATTCTCAAAAAGAGCGTGGATATATTCAAATGGTAACTCAAAATAAAGTGGATGGCATTATTGGGATTACTTATAATGATATTGATCAATATATATCTGCTAATTTACCATTTGTAAGTATTGATCGACATTTTACTGAGAATGTGTCTTACGTAACAGCAGATAATTATAATGCTGGTGAGATTGCGGTAGAAAAGTTAATAGAAAATGATTGTAAAATTCTTGCCTATATTGGAGGATATTCACTTTATCCAAATGAAACAGTTAACCGTCTCAAAGGCTTTGAAGAATGTGCAACTAAAAATCAAATTCAGCATGAAATATTGTATTTGAAAGAACCATTTAAAGATTTAAAAGGTGAGGTAATAAAATTTATAAGAAGAAACCCAAAAATTGATGGGATTTTTTGTATCAATGATTTTATGGCTTTGGATGTTATGGAAATTTTAGAAGAAATAGATATTAATGTTCCAGAGGATATCCAAATAATTGGTTGCGATGGCATTAAGCTGTCCATTGGAAGAAAGGTTATTTTATCTACGGTAGAGCAACCTCTTCAGCAAATGGCAGAGGCTGCGGTTAAATCATTACTCCATCTAATCAATAAAGAAGAAACATCTAAAAGAATTATATTACCAGTTCGTTATATTGAAGGAAATACTACAAAAAATAAAATTAACCATTGACTGTAATCGTTTGCTATGATATATTTTTATATGGATATAAATAGAAATATTTACATTTTTAGTTAAAATGGAAACGTTTCAAAAATAAAAGGGGGATTAATATAATGAAAAAAAGAAGTATTTTAAGTTTATTGCTAACAAGTTTATTGGTGGCAAGTTCGCTAGCAGGTTGTGGCAGTAAGAGCAGTCAAGGAAGTACATCTGGAGGAAAAGGAGATATTACTGCATGGGTAAACACATCTGATGAGACTCCAGAAGGAACAGCATGGGCAAAAATTGCTGATAATTTCAACAAAAAATATGATGGAAAATATAAAGTAAAGATAGAATATATTCCTCGTAGCGGAAGTGGTGGAGGATACGAAGATAAAGTAAACGCAGCATTAACTACTAATAGTTTACCAGATGTATTGACTTTAGATGGGCCCAATACTGCAGCTTATGCAAAGTCAGGTATAATTGCTCCTCTAGATGAGTATCTTACGGATAAACAGGATATGAAGGATATCTTACCAAGTATTATTGATCAAGGAACATATAATGGAAAAATGTATGCCATAGGATTTTCAGAATCTAATGTAGGTATTTATTATAATAAAAAGATGTTTAAAGATGCTGGAATAGATAGTGCTTCCTTACCTACTCTTGATAAGCCTTGGGATTGGAATCAATTTATGAGTATTTGTGATACATTAGTGAAAAAATACAATGTACCAGCAATAGATATGAGTTTAAGTGATAAAAGTGAAATGCTAATGTATGCGTTTACTCCTTTCGTATGGTCTCAGGGCGGCGATGTGGTATCTAAAGATGGAACTAAAGCTGATGGGATACTAAATGATGCAAATGGTGTGAAAGCATTTAACTTTATTCAAGAAATGGTTAAAAAAGGCTATACAACTCAATCACCTGCTAAACAAGCTTTTGAACAGGGAAAATACCCAATGAAATTCAGTGGTTCATGGACAATTGAAGATTTGAATAAAAACTTTAAAAATATTGACTACGGCATTCTACCATATCCTGTTTCTCCTGATACACACAAGTTAGTGTCTCCTTCTGGTAGTTGGCAAGTAGCTGTTAGTAATACTACTGACAAGAAAGTGGCAGCTGCTGAATTTGCTAAGTTTAGTACTAATACTGAATCTAATGAAATAATGAGTTTAGGAAATTCAGTTTTACCTATGCGTTATTCGACGATTAAAAATGTTCAAGGTAAAGTATCAGAAAATATGAAATTCTTAATGGATCAAAATGCAAAATCAGCACATGCTCGTCCAGTAATAGTTTCTTATCCACAAGTTAGTCGTGCTTTTCAAGACGCTGTTACGGATGTGACTTACTATAAGAATAATCCAGATGTAAAAAAAGTTTTAGATACACGAGCTAAAGAAATGCAAGCAGCAATTGACAAACAAAAATAATTTGTCCATTTATAAATTCAAATACAGAAAAAATTTTCTGTATTTGAATTATAGATATAATTAAAAGAGTAAAAATAAAGTTTTCAGGAGGATTAAGATGGAAGAAAAAACTACCCTAAAAAACAAGGGAATAGGATGTATTTTTCTTAAAATAGGTAAACCTAGTCCAAAAACTGAGCTAAAAGAAAATTTGCTAGGATATACTTTTTTAGCTCCTGCGTTGATTTTGTTGTCATTATTTTTAATAATTCCTGCTGCAATGGCTATCTACTACGCTTTTACAGATTATTATCTATTAACACCTGCTGCACGAAAATTTATTGGATTAAAAAATTTCATACAATTATTTAAAGATCCTATTTTTGCTAAGAGTTTACTAAATACTTTGCAATTTGTAGTTTGGATTATTCCTATACAATTAGGAGCTGCTCTAGGAATGGCTTTGATTGTAAATAAATCGAGAAAAGGAAATATGTTCTTTAAAGTAGCCTTTTTTGCTCCGGTAGTAATGTCATTAGTAGTTATTTCTGTTTTATGGTTATACTTATTAAATCCTACAGATGGAGTTGTTAATGCATTTTTACAAAAAATTGGTATAGATGCACAACCATTTTTAACTAGTCCAAACCAAGCAATGTATACTATTATTTTTGTATCTGCTTGGCAGGGTGCTGGGTATCAAATGTTACTATTTTTAGCGGGCTTACAAAATATACCTCCAGATGTGTATGAAGCATCTGAAATTGATGGATTTTCAAAATGGGCACAATTTCGTTATATTACAATGCCATTATTAAAACCTACTTCATTATTTATTCTTTTAACTACACTTATTTCTGCCTTCAAACTAATTGTTCAGCCGATGGTAATGACTCAGGGTGGGCCAATGAATTCAACTATGACAGTTGTCTATTATATTTATCAAACAGGTTTTACGGATAGAATGGTTGGTTATTCTAGTAGCATTGCTCTATTATTCGGTACAATTATTGGAGTTATAACAATTTTACAAAGAAAATTTGTTAAGGAGGATGATTAAAAATGAAGAAAAAATTTGGTATAAGTACGGTACTTGAGTATTTAATGCTAATTTTATTGGCAGCTTTATTCATCTTTCCACTTTTATGGATGCTTGCTTCTTCTATGAAATTAGAAGGAAATGTTTATAAAGACATTTCTAGTATTAAAGCATTTTTGCCTTCAAGTCATCCATCAGAATGGTTCAAACCCTATATAGATGTCTTATCACGTTTTAATATTCCGCTGTATATAATGAATAGTATTTTATATGGCGTAGTAGTAGCTGCAGGTTCAATATTAGTAAATGGTATGGCAGGGTACGCTTTTGCTAAATTAAAGTTTAAAGGTAAAAAGATGGTTTTTGGTTTATTATTAGCTTTATTGATTATACCTGTAGAAACTATTTTGATTCCACAATTTACGATTGTCCATGCGCTGGGCATTGTCAATACTCGTTTAGCCGTAGTATTACCAGCAATAGCTAATGCCTTTAATATATATTTATTCAGAAATTTCTTCATTGCTGTTCCGGAAGAAGTATTAGAATCAGCAAGATTAGATGGAGCTAATAATTTTTCGATATTTTGGAAAATTATGCTGCCTATGTCTAAACCAGCAGTAGCCACTGTAGGAACTTTAGCTTTTATTGCTAGTTGGAATGATTATATTTGGCCATTAATGGTATTAACAGATAAATCTAAGTTTTCACTTCAAGTGGCAATTACAACAATTAATACTACTCAACCAGTTTATACAAATCAAGTAATGGCTGTATTAACAATTTCTACAATTCCATTAATCATAATATATATTTTAGCACAAAAATATATATTACAAGGACTTGGTGGAGCTGGTACAGGAATAAAGTAAATTAAAACAAGTAGCATTATTATTCTAGGGAGTATTGAGGCTGGATATCTATTGATTATCAATAGATATCCAGCCACTTTTTATATCAATGGTTGTATAGGATAGATAATTAATAAGAGTAAAGAGGAATCCATTTGTAGGATAAGATTGTGAGAAAGCCTTTTAACTATTCCAGCATTAGAAACAATATTAAAATCTAATTTTCAATAAATAATAGGGCTACTTTTAAATCTATTGTTTACATAATTAACAAAATTATATAAAAGTTATAATAAATATTTGTTTGATTTAAAAATTATGTCTAAATTAAATATTTTTTTTAACAAATACATTGACATATTAACGAATTTGAAATATTATCTATAATTAGTGAGAATGATATTCGTTATCAAATAATGGAGTTTAGGAGGTTA
>JAQSXU010000226.1 GCA_029256485.1 Clostridiaceae bacterium | reverse complement strand
ACGATATTTTAGGATATAAATAGGAGGATTTACTATGATTAGGGTACTTCTTTCAGATGGACTTGATAAATCAGCCATTGAAAAACTAAAAAGTCTAAAGTTTGAAGTGGTAGATGAACACTATGAAGGTGAGGAGCTGGGTGAAAAGCTAAAAGAATTTGATGCTTTAGTTGTAAGATCAGCTACAAAGGTCAGAGTTCCATCAATTGAAAAGGCAGCGGAAGGAAATAGATTAAAGCTTATTATCCGCGGCGGCGTAGGTGTGGATAATATAGATGTTGCAGCAGCTAAGGAAAAATCAATTGAAGTAAAAAATACTCCTAATGCAAGCAGTATTTCTGTGGCAGAGCTTACACTCGCTCATATGTTTGCAGTAACAAGGTTTGTAAATATTTCAAATGTAACCATGAGGCAAGGACTCTGGGAAAAAAAGAAATATAAAGGTGTAGAGTTATATGGTAAAACACTTGGACTAATAGGCTTTGGCAGAATAGCAAAAGAAGTAGCAATCAGAGCTAAAGCACTTGGAATGCAAGTAGTATATACAAATAGAAAAGGTAAGGTTGAAGGTTTTGATCAATATAAATATTGCACACTAGAAGAATTGCTTAAATGCTCTGACATAATATCACTTCATGTTCCATATGATAAAACTAAGGGCACCCTTATTGGAAAAGAACAGTTTGATATGATGAAAGACGGTGTTTATTTAATCAATTGTTCTAGGGGAAAGGTTGTTAGTGAGGAGGCTTTACTTGAAGCATTAAATAATGGAAAAGTAAGTGGTGCAGGTATAGATGTATTTGAAGAAGAACCAACAAAGAATGAAGATTTAATAAATCATCCAAGAGTAAGTGTAACACCTCATATAGGTGCATCCACTTCGGAAGCTCAGAAGAGGATTGGATTAGAAGTGGTCAGTATATTAGAAGAATATTTTATAAAGAAATAAGTTTATTTTATATAGTGCATAGAATTAGGAGGAATACCAATGGCAATATTAAAGGCTTTTAAGGCTGTACGTCCAACTAAGCAACTGGCTGAAAAAGTAGCCGCTCTTCCATATGATGTTATGAACAGCGATGAAGCAAGAGAAATGGTAAAAGATAATCCTTATTCATTTTTACATGTAGACAAAGCAGAAATTGATTTAGATAGAAATGTAGATATATATGATAAATCTGTATATGAAAAGGCAAGGGAAAACTTAAATAATATGATTAGACATGGTATTTTAATAGAAGATGAAAGACCTTACTTGTATATATACAGACTAATTATGAATGGAAGGAGCCAGACAGGAATTGTAGGATGTACATCTATTGATGACTATATTAATAATGTTATTAAAAAACATGAACATACAAGAGAAGAAAAGGAACAGGATAGAATAAGGCATGTAGATTATTGTAATTCTAATACAGGCCCTATATTTTTAACATATAGAAATAGCATGAACATAGATAACATTATTAATGAATGGACAAAAAAAGATCCAGAGTATAATTTCAAAGCAGAGGATGGAGTACAACATATAGTTTGGGTTATTAATAACAATAAAATAATTGATGAATTAGCTGAAAATTTCAAGCAAATAAATGCGTTATATATTGCAGATGGTCATCATAGAGCAGCTTCAGCTGTAAAGGTTGGATTAAAAAGGAGAAAAGAAAATCCAGCATATAAAGGCAGTGAAGAATTTAACTTCTTTCTATCAGTTATATTCCCTGAGGGGGATTTAAGTATTATGGACTATAACAGGGTTGTTAAAGATTTAAATGGATTTACTTCTGAGGAATTTATGCTTAAGGTTTCGGAAAAATTTAAAATAAGCCTATGTGAAGGAAGCAAACCATATAAGCCATCAAGTAAGCATACTTACGGCATGTATTTGGATGGGAAATGGTATGTTCTTGCTGCAAAGGATGGTACTTATGATTCTTTAGACCCTGTTCATAGATTAGATGTTTCAATACTTCAAGAAAACTTATTAATGCCAATACTAGGCATTGATGATCCAAGAACAGACAAAAGAATTGACTTTATAGGCGGCATAAGAGGTTTAGAAGAGCTTGAAAGAAGGGTGAACAATGGAATGAGGATTGCTTTTTCTATGTATCCTACTACCATTGAAAATTTAATGGATATTGCTGATGCAGGAAAAGTGATGCCTCCAAAGTCTACCTGGTTTGAACCAAAATTAAGAAGTGGATTGTTTATTCATAAATTAAGCTAGGTATGAAAAAAAATTTACCTTAAACTTAGTTATGTAGGGGGGACTTCTATCATATTGGTTCATATGTAATTTATTTTATAATTAAAAGAGATAAGGAATTGTATTATCAGCATTGGGGCGTTGAATGCTGATACATAACAACCTTATCTCTTTTTGTGATTTATTGATTTTGTAAATAATCATATAGTGCTGGGTATGCATTTAAACTTGACATGAGATTTATATATTCATTCATGGCTGCATCATTATTATTGCTTGTTTTAACAGCTTTAATCATTAAATTTTTAGGTGTTTCCAGTGGTGAAATATATTCCACTACAGATACATCATAACCTTTAGCTTCAAGCATCAATGCTCTCATGCCATCAGTTAAAACGTCTGCTAATCTAGACTTTAATGCTCCGTATTTAATTATATTTTTAAATGGTTCATAGCTATATTGATCTAATAATTCCCTGTGGCAGCATGGAACAGCCACTATGGCATCAGAATTTAATTTTATTCCAAGAGCTAAAGCCATATCAGTTGCTGTATCGCAAGCATGAAGGGATATAACTACATTTATCTTAGTATTAGGAACGTAATTATTTATATCTGCAGCATGAAATTCCATATTTCTATAATCTAAATTTTGCGCTATCTTTCTTGAAGTATCTATGACACTTTCCTTATAGTCAACACCGATAAAATGACACTTAGTTTTTTTTACTTCTGTCAAATAATAATTTAATACAAAGGATAAGTAAGATTTACCACAGCCGCAATCTAGAATATTAATTATTTTATTCTTAGGTAGCTTATCTATGACATCATTAAAAAGCTCAACATAATGATCAATTTGGTTGTATTTTCTTATCTTATCATTTTTAATTTTACCATCCTTTGTCATAATGCCAATTTCCTTTAATAACTTATCTGCCTTACCTATTTTTATAAGGTAATTTCTATTAAGAAGAGTAGATGCTTCACTTAAGCTGCTACTATTTATTTTTTCTAAATCTTTAACTTCAACATTTTTCATAGTAACGGTTTTATTATCAGCGACTATAACAATATGAGTTCCGCGTTCTTTATAAGTTAAAGTTAGGTTATCATACTTACTGCACTGATTTATTATATCTTGAAGTAGTTCATCAAAGGTTACCTTAGTTATTTTACCATTGAATGTATATTGAAGTTTATCATCTGATAGATGAGCAGAACCTTTAAATTCTTTTAAACCGGATTTATACTGAATGGTGATTGCCTCAAAGATATTATTATTCTCATTAAATCTGTTTTTTAGGCCAAAAATAAAAAGCTTCAATTTATTAATATTTTGATTGTTCATAATTATACCTCCAACTAAAAAATGAAATCGTATTTATTTATATAAACATAAATAAAATAAATAATCAATATTAAACAAAACATAACTATTATTTATTATAAATTTTGATGTATTTTAGAAAATTCATATTATGATATAATAAATTTTGAGTAACTCTTCAGATTACATTAAGCAATATAAAAGGATGGAGGGGAATTGCATGGAAAAAGAACGGTATGAAACTACTATGGCACCAGTAAAGGGCAGCGATGATCAATATATTATTAAAGATATAGCTGGCATAACCATAGGACGAGTATACATAATAGAGTTTTCACTGGAGAATGGGTACAGCTTAATCAGAATTAAGTTTTATAAACAAGGTAAAGAAAGCTATGGATATTTAAGAAATTCACTATTAAAATTGCTGGGCACCATTTTTAATAACAAGAAGCTTAATAAAATAAACATTATTGTGGATGAGGATAAAAGTGTAGGTGCATTTACTGATCTAGGGTTTAGTTTAGAAGGAATAATTACAAATAGCTCACTAGTAGATAACATTTTTAAAGATGAATATTTATTTGCCATAGATTATGAAAGATTCAAGGAAGGCTCCATTGAAAGAAATTTTGTATTAAAGGGCAAAAATATAGAACTTAGATTATTAAGGCCAAATAATGCAGAGGAAATGTTGGATTACTACAATAAAAACAAAAAGCACTTAATGCCGTTTGAACCGAGCAGAGATGACAGTTTTTACACTTTGCAGGTTCAAAAACATATTCTAATGGAAGGATACAGACAATTTTTATCAGGCACTGCTGTAAACTTTGGGATATACATAAATGGAAATCTTATTGGGAAAATACAAATGTCCAATGTTGTAATGGGAGTATTTAGAAGTGCATTTGTTGGATACTCAATTTCAGAGGATGAGCAAGGAAAAGGTTACATGAAGGAAGCATTAAAGCTCTTAATTGATTTTGCATTTAATGAAATGAATATACATAGGTTAGAAGCTTCCACCTTAGTTAATAACATAAGGTCACAGAAGGTCCTTGAGGGCTGTGGATTTAAGTTTTTAGGTATAAATGAAAAATATTTATATATTAATGGTGAATGGAGAGATCATAAGGCTTATTATCTCATTAGTGGAAATATGTAGAATGATTATACTGATAAACAATGAAAACTTATTCTGGTGTGTCTATATAAATAATTTGAAGATAAACAGAGAATAAACTAGGTTATTTAAGTTAATTTAGAATGACAGCTGATAACACAAAAGATCATTTAATGTTTTATGTTAGAATAACAAATGTCGCCGCGAAAAGCGGTAGCAGCTTAAAGGCAAGATATTATTTCTACTTTTAAGCAAAATGTTTTTTACGAAGGTTGTCATAATTTAACTTAAAAAATTAAGTAAAAAAATTGTTGACAACATCGAATAAACATGATAAGATATATAAGCTGTCAGATGACAGACATGATCTTTGAAAATTAAACAGAGAAGATAACAGGTAAAAACTTGTTAAATAAACCAGCAATTCTTTTATAGAGTATAAA
>JAQSXU010000225.1 GCA_029256485.1 Clostridiaceae bacterium | reverse complement strand
AGGAGAAATAGAAGTTCTAATAGATATACAAGCTGAAATAAATATACGTCCTGGCAAAAGCAATTATGATATAATTTTGATTACAAAATTTGCATCATTAGAGGATTTGGATAAATATCTTATTCATCCTAAACACTTAGAAGTTGCTAAATATATAGCCAGTGTCTTAGATACACAAGCATCCGTATGTTATAACTTATAAATAGTAACACAACTCCTTCTTTTAAAAATAATAATTAGTATATTTAATACTAAAATAAGAGATTCCTACCTTCCTAAATTATCTTCAAAAAGTTAATGTAGGAAGGTCTATTAATGTTAGAAATTAAAGGTAGATAAAGTTTTTATAAGTGAAAAAACCCACGAAAATCAAAATTTTAGATTTTCGTGGGTTTCATGGTAGAGGCGAAACGTGACCTTTGAAATCCAGCGCCTCAAATCTACATAAAACAACTCATAACTACTATTTTAGTTCTAAATAAAGAAAAATGGATACACTTTACGTATTCCTTTTTCTTATATATATAAGAATTTTTTCTTTTCATTTAAATTGAATAATTAGTTATCTGCTATTTATTGATATTATCTCAAACAATTTATCCTCATCAATTTCTTCTTCACTATTATCAAACTGTTTAATTTCCACATTACTCCATAAGCATTTTCTAGATTTAAGACTTTCTAAAAATGTATCCCAATTTGCAATTTTCCAATCGTCTCTTTTAATATTACGGTTTTTAATTCTTTTAAGTAAAACTTCTGAATTAACAGTTACTTCTAAAACTAATGGTGTAGAATCTTCCCAACTATATTTTTCTTTGAGTTTTTGTATATATTTCTCATCTGAAAAATATCCTAAAAATGGTGCATCTAATATCACAGAGATACCATTTCTTACATTGTCAGCAGCAATTTCAAGTAATGTTTCATATTCTAAAGGCATAACTTCCGTTTGGTAAAATTCACAACCATCTCTTTCATTAGGTGAAATCCCTTGAGTTTCTAATAGTTTTCCAGTAAATCTATTACAAATAACATCTTTATCCAAATAACTGAATTTTAAATGTGATGAGATTAATTTTCCAACTGTTGATTTTCCAGAGCCTGCTGCTCCAACCAAAAATATAACCTTAGGCGTCATATATATTATTCTCCTTATAATTTATTTTGCTTTCTTTAAAAATACCCCATATGAAATAGCTCCAAGTATTAGTAATCCAGCGCCTACTAAAAATACATAATTGAAATTTCCAGTTGTATCTATAATATAACCTGCTACTATTGGTGCTAATGCTGCTCCTAAAAATCCTCCAAAATTTTGAATAGCTCCTAAAGAGGCAACTTGATTACTAGGTGCAACATCTGACGCAAGTGTCCAAATAACACCTGAAGGTAATTGAGATGCAAAATAACCAAGTGATAATAATACAATGCTTACAACTGTACTGCTAATAAATGGTAGTGGTGCAACTGATGCTGCTGCTAGAATTGCACCACCTACAATCGGAACTTTACGCGCAGTTATATTTTGTACACCTTTTTTTATTAAACGATCTGATATGAATCCGCCTAAAAGTACCCCAACTATACCACATATATATGGTAATGAAGCAACAGCCCCCATTTCTTTTAAGCTAAAGCCACGTGCTTTTACCAAATATGCTGGTAACCAGGTCAAATAAACCCATATTGTAAACATTATTCCAAAGTTTCCTATAATCATAAACCATGTATTTTTGAATTTGAATAATTCCCCCCAAGATGCTTGTTTTTCAGAAGACTTTGCCTTTTTGTCCTCTGCTGCTAATTCTAGTGCACCTTTAATTGTAAGTGTTTCTTCTGATGTAGGATCTCTGTATAATTTTGCCCATACTATTAATACTACATAACCCAGTACACCTATTAAAACAAACATACCTTTCCATCCTAAAGTAATCATTAATATAGTTAAAAGTGGTGGTGCTAGTGCATTCGCAATTTGTGAACCTGTATTAATTACTGAAACTGGTACTCCTCTTTCTTCATCAGAAAACCATCTTTGATTTACTTTTAATCCAGCAGTAAAAAATGGTGATTCAGCTATTCCTAAAAATACACGTGCCATGTAAAAGATAGAATATGAAGTTGCGAACGAACATAGAATAGTTGCTGTTGACCACAAGCCAGAAGCCCAAGAAAACATCTTCTTAGGTCCAAATTTATCCACTAGCCAGCCAGATGGTAAATTGGCTATAGCATATGGCCATAAAAATGCAGAAAGTAACAGACCCATTTGAGTAGAAGATAATCCAAATTCTGATGCAATTGTAGTATTGGCAACACTTAGATTTGCTCTATCAAGGTAATTGACAATTGCACCTATAAGTAGTAAAATAACAAAAGTCCAGCGTAATTTATTAAGCTTTTTAGGAACGTTTACTTCTTTTGCCTCAGCAATGTTTTGTGAATTTTCTATTTGATTCATAATGATACCTCCAATCATAAATATAAACGTTTTCTTGTATGTTTTGGTAATGAATATTTTTGTAAAGTTACACGGTCAAATGCCTTTACAAAAATGAACTCTATATATAAAAACTAGTAGAAAAACTGGTAATTTCTCTATTAGTTTTATCATAAGCACCTCCAATCATTCATCTAAGTGTTTCTATATGTGATCTATGGGTAATAAATATTTTTTGCAAAGGCACATATTTGAGAAGCTTTGCAAAAAATACCATTAACATTGGTCAGAACGATGATAATAAATATACTTTAGCGGCACTCCTTAACTATTTGAAGAAATTGTTTAGCTGCCTCAGTTACTTTTGTATAATTACCATCTTTTTGCGCAGCCTTAGTAATAAAACTACCAACTGCAACGCAAGCTACTCCTGCTTCAAACCATTCTTTAACATTTTCAGGGGTAACTCCGCCTGAAGGCATAATTGGTGCTTGTTCCAATGGAGCTTTAATGGATTTTACATACGCTGGACCTACATAATCAGTTGGGAATAATTTTATAATATCGGCACCAGCTTCCATTGTTGCAAAAAATTCTGTTGGTGTATATGCCCCACTTGCTGTAATAACTTGATAAGAATTTGCCATTTTAATCATCTCAGTATTTAGTTGTGGACTTACTAACAAACTTGCACCTGCTAAAATTGCTGCACGTGCAGTTTCAGCTTCGCATACAGTTCCAGCTCCTATTACAATACCTTCATCTTTGTATTTTTTTGATAATTCCTTAATAATACCTAATGCATTGGGTACAGCCATCGGTATTTCTAGCACCTTAATTCCGCCTTCTATAGCAGCATCAGCTACTTTAATTACTTCTTGTTCATCATCTAAACGTATAATTAAAACTATTCCTGTTTCATCTATTTTTTTTAAATTCTCTAATTTTTTCCACATATAACTCTTCCTCCATTCATTTTGTTTGGTTAAAGTATAAATCATTTCTAAATATGAATCACCTCCCCAAAATAATCCAATACTTATTATGACCTAATCAATCATATATAACTTACTACCTGTATATCCAAGTTTTCTTGAAATCTGCATTGCAGTATCTACAACTGCCTTTGAAACAACTATTTTTCTATCTTCAGTCATCGTGTTATATAAACTGGTAACACTAATTGACGCAACTGGATTACCCCACTGATCATAAATTGCAGCACCAATACAGTACATTTCTTTGTTATCTTCACGGTTATCAATAGAATATCCACGCATTCTAATTTCTCGCATATCCTCTAATACTTCTTCAATAGTAGTTTTAGAAAATTCAGTTTTTCTGAGCAACTCTTTTTTGCTAAGTATGTTACTAATTTTTTCATCTGGATAAGCAGCTAGTAGTGCCTTCCCTAAACCAGTCGTGTATATATATCTTCTTGATCCAAGTTTAGCAGTCGGCCTCATAAATGAATGGTTTTCAGCCTTATCAAGATAAACAATTTCTCCATTATCTTCTATTCCTAAAAATACTGTACTTCCTGTTTGTTTATTAAGTTCTTGAATATACGGTCTTGCCTGATCAGTAACACCTAGACTAGATATATAGGCACTACCTATTTCAAATGCAAGCAAACTTAATCCGTAAGTTTTTAGTCGCTCATCTTTCATTTCAATTAATCCCTTATTTATAAGAGTTTGAATTAACTCAAATGTACTGCTTTTAGGCCATGAGTGAGCTTGACATATCTCATTTAATGTCAAATGATTGTTGCTGCGAGCCATTAGTATTAGTAAATCCACAACTCTTGCAGCCGATTTATTTTCTTTTGAAATAGCCATTTAACCGCCTCCAGTTCATATACGCGAACATAATTCACATCTTTAATTAAATTTAATTATTTGCCTACACATTTTTAATATTGAAATAATATATTTCCTAAGCATAATATTAAAATATAGGCTAATTTTATTATACATTTTTATTTTTTAATTACTAGATGTTTTCTAATTTGACTTACTTTTGAATACTATATTCGTATTTATATCATTAGATATATTCGCATATACGAACCAAATTCGCTATTTGCATGTTTATGTTTTCATTATAATCAAACAGCATGTATTTGTAAATATTTTTTTATATAATATATATATAAACTCTATGTAATTTGTAAGAAAATAGGTAGCAATTTACTTTTTTAGATAGGTAATTATACTTTTTTCTTTTATTTAAATGATAGTCTTCTCCAAATAAAATCTCCTCTTACAAATAGGTTTGTCTTATTTTAAATATTCGCCACTCTAAAATTTTTTATAAGTGAAAAAACCCACGAAAATCCAAAAAAATGATTTTCGTGGTTTTCATGGTGGAGGCGAAGCGTGACCTTTAAAATCCACCAAGCAAGTTAATTGTAATAGATATTTAAACCAGCTTCTCAGTAATAAATTTAGAGGAAATTCTCTTTATTAATATATAATCAAGTATCAGGAGAACACCACCAGATATAAACATTACAATGTGACTTATCAAAAGCACACCTGTCATTTGACCTATTAATACAAGAATCACTGGAAGTACAAGAAGACCGCTTACCTGCTGTGCCTCTTGGAAAGTTTCTGACTTTGCTGATACCCTCACAGTAAATATTAACGATAATAAATTGATTGCAGGT
>JAQSXU010000224.1 GCA_029256485.1 Clostridiaceae bacterium | reverse complement strand
GTTTGTTCAGATAGCCAACTATACAAACAAGCAGGTAATGGGGTAACAGTAAATGTAATATACAAGATTGCGAAACGATTATAGTGGTTCGCATTTCAAAGATTATACGAAGGAAGGAGAACAAATGTTATTTTATGACTTTGAAGTATTTAAATATGATTGGTTAGTAGTAATTATGGATACTGATACAAAGAAATATAACGTTTGTATCAATAATCCAGCAGCATTAAAAAAATATCATGAAAAACATAAAAATGATATTTGGGTTGGATATAATAGTAGATCATATGACCAATACATTTTAAAAGCTATTTTATTAGATATGGACCCATACGAAATTTCTACTCTATTAATACAAGATCATACTCCAGCATGGCAAATATCAAGAGATTTTAATAAAATTCAACTTTATAATTTCGATATTATGACAGATGTTACTAAAGGATTGAAGCAGTTAGAAGGTTTCATGGGAAATAATATAAAGGAAACCGAGGTTGCTTTTAATATAGACAGGCCATTAATGGATAATGAAATAATGGAAACTATTAAATACTGTAAATCAGATGTAGAGAATACTATGGAAGTATTTATGCAGAGGATAGAAGAATTTAATTCACAGATGGCTTTAATTAAAGCTTTTAACTTAAATATTAAATATATTAGTATGACTAAACCACAATTATCAGCAATAATATTAGGTGCTAGAAAGAAAAAACATGATGATGAATTTGATATTACGATTCCTGATAATTTAAAAATAGAAAAATATGCTTATATAGTTGATTGGTACAAGAACTATGAGAATAGAGATTATAAAAAAGAACTAAAAACTGAAATAGCTGGAATACCTCATATATTTGCATGGGGTGGGTTGCATGGTGCAAGGGTGAAATATCATGGTGAAGGAATTTACTTAAATTGTGATGTAGCTTCACTATATCCTAGCTTAATGATTGAGTATGGTTATGTAAGTCGTAATGTTTCAGATAGAAATAAATATAAAGAAATAAGAGACACAAGGCTTGAACTTAAAAAATCTAAAAATCCAATGCAGCTACCTTATAAATTAGTACTTAATAGCACTTATGGAGCAATGAAAGATAAAAATAATAATCTTTATGATCCACTTATGGCAAACAATGTTTGTGTAGCCGGCCAATTATTCTTATTGGACCTAATAGAAAAAATAGAGCCTTATGCTGATTTAATACAATCGAACACTGATGGATTATTCTTGAAAGTTAAGGATACCAAAACTATTGAAAAAATAAAAACTATTGCTGCTGAGTGGGAACAAAGAACTAGATTAACTTTAGAATGGGATACTTTTAAAAAAATATATCAAAAGGATGTAAATAACTACATTGTTATTCATGAAGATGATAAATACAAATCCAAAGGAGCCTATGTTAAAAAATTAAATAATTTAGATAATGACTTAGCCATAGTAAATAAGGCTTTAGTTGATTATTTCACCAAAAACATACCAGTAGAAACTACTATAAATAGTTGTAAAGAACTTAAACAATTTCAAATGATAGCCAAAACTAGCAGCAAATATTTATATGCTATGCATGGGGGTGAAAGAATTTCAGAAAAGACATTTAGAGTATTTGCTTCAAGAGATTTAACTGATATGGGTATATATAAAGTTAAAACTGAAGGTGGTAAACCTGAGAAAATAGCGAATACACCAGAGCATTGTTTTATACAAAATGATGATATTAGTAACAAGCGTTTATCACGTAGATTGGACAAACAATGGTATATAAATGTTGCTAAAAAAAGATTAGAGGATTTTGGTATAAGTGACCAGCTGAAATGGGATGTATAACTTAATTTACAAGGAGTGATAATTAGTGTGGAAAGGATATATACCTACTGGTGGAAAAGATGGAAAAACACCTGCTGAAGAATATAAAAACCGTACTGAATTTTATTCATTATCTGATGTTGAAAAATTAGATTCTTATGGTGGAGTTTTAGATGATAATTTGATTCAAATTGATGTGGATAATGAAGAACAATCAAATGTCCTTTATAAAATAGTACAGACTTTAAAAATTAATAGTACAGTTTTACAAACTTCCAGGGGAAAACATTTCTATTTTAAAAATTCCAATATAGAAAAACGTAAACAAGGATATAGCACAGCTATTGGAATTAAAATTGATGTTGGATTAGGTTCTCAAAATGCAGTTGTACCATTAAAAATTAAGAGTAAAAAGCGCAGATTCTTAAAAAAAGTGAATGAATTAGATATTCTTCCTGTATGGTTAAGACCACTTACTAAAAAAGAGATTAATTTTAGTAATATGCAAGAAGGTGATGGCAGAAATCAAACTTTATTTAATTATATATTACAATTACAGCAAAATGGATTTGGTAAAGAAGAAATAAGAGAAACCATTAAAATTATCAATAAATATATTCTTCAGGAGCCATTAAACACAAAGGAAATTGAAACAATTTTACGAGATGAAGCATTTTTAAAAGAATCTTTCTATATTAAAAACAAGCTGCAATATGAAATTCTAGCAAAATATTTAAAGGACAATGAAAATATTATAAAAATTAATGACAATTTACACATATATAAAGACGGTTATTACAGTAATGATATAAATATTATTGAAAAAACTTTATTAAAATATATTAATAACTCCACTAAAACACCAAGAGCCGAGGTAATAAGATATTTAGAATTATTATGTGACAATAAATATATGGCCAGTCCTAAATATATTTTATTTAAAAATGGGGTGTTTGATTTAGAATCTAAAGTATTAGAAGAATTTAATCCAAGATTTATTATAAAAAATAAAGTTCCAGTAGCTTACAATCCAAATGCCTATTCAGAAATAGTTGATAAAACCTTAAATAAAATATGCTGCGGAAACCCTAATCTACGTTTATTGTTAGAAGAAATGATGGGTTACTGCTTACTAAGGCGAAATGAATTAGGTAAATGTTTTATATTAACCGGTGGGGGCAGCAATGGAAAATCAACTTTATTAGAAGTATTACAAGTTATGTTAGGTGATGAAAATATCTCTTCAGTATCATTAGATGAATTAAATGAGAGATTTAAAACTTTTCAATTGGAAGGTAAGTTGGCCAACATTGGTGATGATATTTCAAATAAGTATATAGAAGATAACAGTACATTTAAAAAACTTGTTACTGGAGAAAAAGTTAATGTTGAAAGAAAAGGCAAAGATCCATTTGATATGAATAACTATAGTAAATTAATATTCAGTGCAAATGAATTACCAAGAATTAATGATTTATCAGATGGACTAAAGAGAAGATTAATGTTTATACCTTTTAATGCTAAATTTAGTAAAAGTGATATAGACTATGATCCTTGGATAAAGGATAAATTAACTACCAATGAAAGTTTAGAATATATGTTAAAAATAGCACTTGAAGGATTAGACAGAATATTAATAAATAAAGAATTTACTAACTGTAAAGAATGTGAAGAGGTCTGGGACCAATATGAGCAAATTAATAATCCAGTAGTAGCATTTTTAGAGGAAAAGGATATTGAAGGACAAGCCATAAGTGATGTATATAAGCAATACCAAGTATGGTGTGTTGAAGCAGGACTTAAATCTTTAAGTAAAAATGTATTTGGTAGGGAAGTTAAAAAGCATGGATATAATTCAGACAAAATAGTTAGAGAAGGTACAAAGCAGCTAAGAGTTTATAGCAAAATAATTTAATTTGTTACAAATCTTATACCATGCCAACCCACTAATATCAATGGTAACAGTAGCAACTACTTATCATTTTAGTAACTTTGTAACACTTTGTAACACTTTGTAACAATTGTAAAGTCAATAATAACAACGGTTTGAAGGTGTTTTGTTACAAAGTTACAAGAAAAAATATTCTTTTATATAAAAATATTTTAAAAAATAAAAATTATTATATATATAAAAGATAATATATATATAGTAACAGTATTTCCCACATAGTAAATAGCATAATATCAATGCTTAAGGTGTGTTACAAAGTTGTTTTAAATCTGTATCATTTGTAACAATAGCATAACTAAGCCATTTATAAGCATTTTAAAGTCGGGAAATAATTAGTCAATATTGTGTAAAATGTTGATATACCTATGTTACAGAAATGTTACAAAGTTAGGAGGAATCTAATGAATTTATATAAAAAGACTGAATTTTTACTATATAATTATAAGAATACCCTAGTCGAAATAAAAAATATAAATTTAGAAATAGAGAGTCTAAAACTAGATTATACAGGGTGTTCCGGCATAAGCTATGAAGAAAAATCAGCACCTACAAATAAGTTTAATAGTGCTATTGAAAATGAAGTTATTTCTAAAGAAAAAAGAATAGAGCAACTAGAAGTAATTAAAAAAAATAAATTAATTATAGTTAACAAAATAGATAATGCTTTAGAAATATTAGATGCCAGATTATTAGAAATAATTAAACTCAGATATTTTGAAAAAAGGAGTAATAGATATATAGCTGAAAAATTAAATTTAACAGAGGAATGGATAAGTAAACTTAAATCAGATACTATAAATCAATTATCTGATTTAATCAATATTTAAAGTAAGTTTAAAGTAAATTTAAAATAAGTCTATTACATTGTTTAAACAATTTATTATATACTATAAATAATGAAAGAGTATCTAAGAGAGGATACTCTTATTTTTTATGTCAAGTTGTAAATCCCCCTGGGAGGTGAAAATATGTTAGATGAAATTAAAGAGAAGGCAATCACTTATTTGTTAAAAGGTGAGGGAGTGTCTGATGTTGCAAAGTTAGTTGGTAAGAGTAGGCAAGCAATCTACAATTGGCTTGATGATGAGGAGTTTAAGGCTGAGTTGGACAAACGGAGACAGGAGATTATAACTAAAGGAAACGCTATTCTATTGGCTGAATTAAATAGTTCAGTAGAAAGGATAAATGTAAATGAGAATGATACGAATAAGGTCAATGATGATATATTAGAACAAGAGTTTAACGAAGTTGATAGCAAAGAAGAGTAATGAATGGCTTAACCATGAGGGTTAATGGATATGTGGCAACTTCGCAAAAATATAATTTAGCGAAGTTGTATATTGATAGTTAAACGGGGGGTACCCTTAATATTTTGGAGAATGTATAACCCCGGCAAACGGCTTCATATTTTCTGCAAAATTTTTTCAACTTCCGATTAGATTGCCCTCCTTGATAAGGCAGCCGAGATAATATCAAGGCTGCTTTTAAATTTAAATAAATGAGGTGATATTATGTATAATAATTGCCAATATGAAACAAGCTGTAAAAAATGTAAGCATAAATGCAAAGAATATAAAGATTATATTAGAAATATAGATTCTGAAAGTTTATTACAAGGGATTGATAGACATCCCTTAAAACGTGAACATGGAGCTCTGAAAAGAAGATGATCTATGATGAAGATAAACAGAATAGACAGCTATTATATAAATATTTAAAAAAGGAATATGGCCAAGATAAAGCAAAAGAGTTAATACATAAATATTCAAGTCATTTATTTGATTTTCATGGGTTGGCTTGGTCCCTTGGTAAAAAATCACTCGAATTTTTCTGTATGTATTTTCTTCAGGACACTTTTTTGCCAAAAGAAAACAATGCAGCCGCTCCAATAGCACAGGTGCATCACGATATCTGGAAGGATATTGAGGATGCCATTAATGGAGAAGGACCTAATCAGATTGGAAGAATACTCCCAAGGGGGACTGGAAAATCAGTTTTTGGTACCTTTGCTGCTGCTATGTGGTCGCATTGTTATGATCTTAAAAAATATACTCTTATTTGCTCTGATATAGGTTCAACCGCAGAAAAATTTATTAAAGACATTAAAAATGCATTTCTTGAGAATAAATATATCGAAAATGCATTCGGAATATTGCTTAATGATAGAGATAAAAGATATATATGTAATTCCACTCAGCTGGAGCTTACAAATAAAACTTTCATTGAAGCAATTTCCTCTGCATCTCCAATGAGAGGTAGAAAATTTGATAACTGTAGGCCTGATTTAATTATTCTGGATGATTATCAAAGCGAGGATGATGTCCGTACAGAGGATGCCAGAGAGAAAAAGTGGAAAAGATTTTCTGATGATGTTAAATATGCTGTTCAGAAGGCTGTTATTAGAGCTGGAAAAGTAATAAAACAAGGGACAGTTTTAATTGCTTTGGGTACCCTTCAACATAAAGAATGTTTTTATTCTAGGCTGATGAAGCAACCTACATGGAAGTTTAAGAATGAAAAGGGTGTATTAATTGATGATATAGATACTTATTTTAATACTGGGTTGTGGTTACAATTTAAAAATATTCTTTTCAATTATAAAAATGAAACTCATTTAGAAGATTCTAAGGAGTTTTATTATTCTCATGAAAAGGAAATGCAATATTCTTTATTGTGGCAAGAATTTTGGGACTGTTTAGACATGGCCATGAGTTATTATGAAAATCCAACAAGTTTTAAACAAGAAGTTCAAGGAGATATTAATAATATCGGTGAAAAGTGGTTTAAAACAGTTGCTACTGAGAAACGTTCTGAGATTGAATCTCATAAATTTATGAAGACTATGCTTTGTGTGGATCCCGCTTCAACTAGCGGGAAAAAATCGGATTATAGCGCTTATTTAGTTGGAAGCCTAGGAGAAAATAATCTGAAATACGCAAGAAAAGCAGAATTAGCTAAAATTAATGCAAGAACTGATTTTGATAAATATATTGAACATATGATTGAAATTTTAAGGGAATATTCCGAAATAAGGCATGTATACCTTGAAAAGAACACTTTTAATGGTGCAGATGCTAATCAGTTGGAAACAAAATTATTTTTGGATCCTATTTTAAGATCACGAAATATTGAAATTATAAATGAAAGTCAAAGAAAAAATAAAGATGATAAGATAAGCACAATCATACCTTATATGAATAAGGGCCAAATAATTTTTGCTGAAGAAGATAAGGAATTTACAGATCAG
>JAQSXU010000223.1 GCA_029256485.1 Clostridiaceae bacterium | reverse complement strand
AACGACAGTGACCTATAATCACATTTCATGTTTGCAGGGTATGACGAATTAGTAAGATTTTATGAATTAAAACAGGGAGTAATTATATGAAAACACTTAACAAAATCATATATTGGATATCTCTTGGAATTGCCATAATCTATTTGGCTTTGAGAATTATTTATGAAATATCAAATATCAAAATCATTAATCAAATAGCAGTAATATTAAGTATTATTGTAGGAATAACAAATCTTATTATTTCATTAATACTATTTTTTTATGGCAAAGAAAAGAAAGAAGCAATAAAACCATTTATAATATCTATTATATTGATTTTTGTAAATTTTATTTAAAAATCGTTCATTTATTTATTAACATAGCTCAATACTTTATGATGCAAGAGTTAGATAAAACGTCATAAGTTTTGTGAAAGATGAAGTAAGTATTTATATATTGAAATAAAGATACTCATAAAAAAAATTAACAAAGGAGTTATTATTTCATGAAATTATCAACTATTGAAAGCTATATTGATAAATATATAGAAATTTGGCCATTTTCAGGTACAATTGGTGTTTTGAACAATGGCAAGGTTGTATATAATAAATCATTCGGTATGGCATGTCATGAATATGGCATTCCAAACAATATAGATACATGTTATACTCTAGGATCAATGTCGAAACAGTTTACTGCATTTTTAGTAATGTTTTTATATGAACATAAAAGGATAGATATCGATAAGCCGATAAATTTGTATTTGCCAAAGGAATTATACATTGATGATAGGATTACGGCACATCATTTATTATCACACACTTCAGGACTTCACCAGTTTTATAACTGGGAAGATGACTTTTTTCAGATTTATGATAGAAGTACTTTCAATCGTAATGATTTCTTTACTAAATTCATTAAAAGACCATTAAGTTTTGAACCTGGTGATCAATTTGAATACAATAATGCAAATTACAATGTACTTGCATGGGCAATTGAAAATATAGTTGCAATAAATTTTGGTGGGGCTCTAAAAAAGTATATTTTTGATCCTCTTGGCATGAAAAATACTGTTTTGGATGATGGGCATATTATTATAAAGAATAAAGCATTTCCGTACCAGATGGATAGAAATGAGAAAGTAAGGTGCCAGTATTATAATGAAAAATTTAGTGTAGGTGCTGGAGCTGTATTGTCAAATTTTGGTGACCTATGCAAATGGTATTACTGTCTCAAAAATAAAATGTATTTATCAGATAATACATATACTCGATTTTTTACTGAAAATAAAGATGGTTATTGCTATGGATTAAATAAGGATAAAGTGTACGGAAGGGCAAGATTCTATCACGGAGGAGATCATTTAGGTGTAATGACGTATAGACAAGATTTTTATGATGATGATATCTGTATAGTGGTATTATCCAATTTGGATTGCGGCAATAATTATCATATTGGTAATTGTATTACAGAGATTCTCTTTAATGGGCAGACCGAGGAGCCAAAAAGAATTCCTGAAGTTAAATTAGACAAAGCTACACTTTCCAAATATGAAGGGGTATATTATAAAGACAAGATAGTTTTGGAATTAGGGAAAGAAGGATTGGAATTTCTGCGTTTTAATGGAGATGTGCATCACTTGCTATACCCTGTTGGAAAGAATAAATTTGCAAGGAAGTGGTCTGCACAAACCAATCCGTATGAGCTTAAGGAATGTGAAGATGGCAGTTTTGAATTCTTTGGATTTAAGAAAGAATAAAAAATATTTTGTGTGTATAGGTCTATTAGACTATAGGCATAATGTATGGTCATGTTAATTCGTAACTTTCTTATTATGTGTCGTTTTAGTATTTAAGTGCGAAGTAAAAGTTGTTTATATAATTAGGAGGTATTAAGAATGGATGCTAAAGATATTGCTCCTTGGGAGTTGCTGCAGAAGAAAATGACATGGGAACAATTAAAACACATACATAATAAAAGAGTCTTGGATTTTGGAAGTGGAAATGGAATGACAGCAAACCATTTTGCAATAGACAATGAGGTTATAGCAATAGAGCCAGATGAAAATACGCTTCAAGATAGATTTAGAGAAAATAACTATATACAAATAAAAGGAGACATAAAGGAACTTAAAAATTTTGAAAATGAATCGTTTGATGTGATATTGTGTCACAACGTTTTTGAATATGCAAGTGAAAGAGAAGAAATCATAAAGGAATTTTCAAGGATATTAAAGAAGAAAGGTTATCTTTCTATTTTAAAACATAATAGGTCTGGAAGAATTATGCAGATGGTAGTATTACTGAATAATTTTGAACATGCCAATGAACTATTGGAAGGTAAAAATGGACATGCACAAAAGTTTGGCATGATAAATTACTATGAAAATAAAGAACTATTAGAATGGTCAGATAAATTTGAACTAGAAAAGATCTTAGGCATGAGGACTTTTTGGGATCTACAGCAAAACCAGGAGATTCAAAAAGATGAAGCATGGCAGGAACAGATGTTAGAAATGGAATTGAAGGTAAGTGAATTAGAAGAGTATAAAGCCATTGCTTCCTTTCATCATGTTATTTTACGAAAAAAATAACCAAGGTTATGAGTATAACACTTATTGCACATTCTTCTTATATTGTTCATTAAAATCATAATAAAGGACTGAAATTAACTAACATAGTTCATACTTTATGATGCAAGAGTTAGATATTGTGTTACAAGATAATTTATAGGGGGAGTATTTTTGAATATATCAGAAAAAGCAAAAATGCAAAGCAAATATCTAATAATGCCAATTACCTGGCATTTAATATATTTGCTTTTTAGTAATATGTTTAGCTCTGAACATAGGGTTTATTGTGATCTTATATTTTATTTAGGATTAGCAGTATACTTTATAGTTATAGGTTTTATAAGTTTTAAAAATTTATGGAATGAGTGGAAAAAAGGTAAAGAATTTTGGCTGCCAGTATTGTATACTTTGCTATCAATGATTGCAGCCTTTGGAATTGGCTCATTAATATCCATATTATCTCCAAATATTAATGATGGCATGGGAGTTTTTAAAGTAGTTAATGTACCAACACTTATAGCATTTGCATTAACAACAATTGTACTTCCACCAATAGCTGAAGAGGCTTTTTATAGAAAAGGAATATTAAATTTTGATAACAATATTTCACTATTGATTACAACTGTTATCGGAACTTTACTATATGCAAGTGAACATTCATTGAAACTATTAGGTTTTCTTATTGCTATTATTTGGTCAGTACCTTTTACAATATCATATATAAAAACAAGAAATATATATATATCCATAACAGCACATTTTATATGCAATCTTGCATTTAATGGCATGTCTGTTATTATAATAGCTATGAAGTTTTTAAAAATTTAATTTACATTATAAGTCGTAATAGTAATGTGACAGAAAAATAAAATTAATTATGGGGGAAGTAAATGATTATTATAATTACAATTATAATCGCTTTTTTATGTGGTTCAATTCCAACAGGGTATTTGATTACTAAAAAGTTGTGTGGGATTGATATAAGGACTAAAGGTAGTGGAAATATAGGTTCAACGAATGTGAAAAGAATTGTAGGAACTAAATTATCTATCATCACTCAAATAATAGATGTTTTAAAGGGTGTAGTTCCTGTAATTTTAGGAATATATTTAGCAAAGACTATAGAATTACCAGTGTCACCAACTACTTATATTTCTATTATTGCGTTAGCAGTAGTTTTGGGGCATGATTACACTCCCTTTCTTGAGTTTAAAGGTGGTAAAGGTGTAAATACAACAGTTGGTGCATTTATTTTGATTGCTCCAGTCCCAACGCTGGTTGGAATTGCAGTTCATTTTATATTGCGCTTGTTTACAAGTATAGTGTCAATTAGGTCGATTGCAATAGGCGTAACAATACCTATCGCATGTATTGTTATGAAATTACCTGTTTCAATAGTAATTTCTACTATGATAGCTTGTATTTTAATGATATTTAGGCATAAAGACAACTTAGTAAGAATTTTACATAATGAAGAAAAATAATATTAAAAATCTTTGCCATTTATAAATAAGATTTGTATAGTTTGTGACGCAGTTTTCTTATATTGTTCATTAAAATCATAAGAAAGGACTGATATTAACTAACATGGTGCATACTTTATGATGCAAGAGTTAGATACTAAGAAGCAAAGGAGATGTTCATTATTATTATCATTGAGCATTTAGCAGATCACAAAGAATACATTGATACAGTGACAAATTGGATTTGGAAAGAATTTGGAAATGAAAATAATTATGATTTTTTTCAAAGTATAATAAAAAACAGTTTAATAAAAAATAAACTACCATTAACATTTATTGCACTTGAAGATAATGAATTAGTCGGAACTGTAGGATTGTGGAGAAGTGACTTAATGAGTAGACAAGACCTTTTTCCCTGGTTGTCAGCATTGTATGTTAAAGAAAATTTCAGAGGAAAAAGAATTGGACAAAAGTTACAGAATTTTTTGGCGGAATACTGCAGAGAAGCGGGTTTTACAGAACTATTTCTTTATACTGATATTTGTAACTATTATGAAAAAACTGGATGGGAATACCTTGAAGATGGTGTTGAATATTCAGGTGAATATATAAAAATATATAAGAAAAAAATAAGCATATAATACATAAAATTCATATAACTGCATAAGGTAGCCATTTTTCAACCTTCACCATATCATATTATGAAACTTTAAATTAAAGGAGTAGTAATGTACAATTACTGTTTTAGAAATAATATGATGAATTTAGGTATTGTTTCCTTTGCAAAGGGAGATGTAAATGGTGACGGTATACCAGACAATGTTTATTTAACTGGAAAAAGGAGCACAGACAGTGCCTTTACTGAAAATATAACTCTTATAATACAGGATGGAAGAACAGGCAGGTTCTTTACCGTGCTGTTAAAAGAAAATTCAGGTTATGACCCTTCATTATTTATTGGAGATTTTACAGGTGACGGCAGCTCTGATATTTTAATAAGCATTGCAGCGGGCGGAAGCGGAGGAATAATGTACCACTACATTTATTCTTTTGTAAACAATACTGCAAAGCTTATTTTTGACTTTAATGCATATAATGAAAAGTACAAATATGATGTTACTTATAAAGACTTCTAC
>JAQSXU010000222.1 GCA_029256485.1 Clostridiaceae bacterium | reverse complement strand
TGGCAAACAAAAACAACTAACAAAGAATGGTAGTGAGTATGACCAAACCCTTTTTCAAAGAATAAATGTCTTAGTTAATATTAGAATTCCACAAGAATTCTCTACAATGAAAGTAGAAATATCAGATAACGACATTAAAGAATTCAAAGGATATGCAGTTGAATTTGTCTATAATAAAATACAAACAATTGCTATTGATAATAAGAAAGTTCAATTTACGGAAGTAGTTTTCCCATTGAGTGAAAAATGGCAAAACATAGCATTCATTAAAATGAAAGATAACTTTTATACGGGTGTAGGGCTAAAGGAGAATTTAGATTACTTGGTCAAAACATCATTTAAGTAATTATATTGACATGTATTTAGATCATAATTTTCTTATCATGTGTTGTAAGGGTTTTATATTGTGTAACATACTTATCTATTATAATAAATGGGGGTATCAAAATGTTATTAATTAAAAATGGAACAATTCTTACCATGACTGGTGAACCAATTGAAAATGGACAAGTATTTGTTAATGAGGGTAAAATTATTGCAGTGGGAAGGGATATTTCAGTCCCTGAAAACTGTGAAACCTTTGATGCTGATGGAGGCTTTGTTATGCCAGGTATTATTGATGCTCACTGCCATATAGGTATGTGGGAAGATGGTGTTGGCTTTGAGGGGGATGACGGAAATGAAATTACCGATCCTGCCACACCTCAGCTTAGAGCTATTGATGCCATAAATCCTATGGACAGATCCTTTGTTGAGGCCTATGAAAATGGGGTAACATGTGTTTGTACAGGCCCCGGCAGTGCAAATGTTATAGGAGGTCAATTTGCTACAATTAAAACAAAAGGTATAAGAATAGACAATATGATAGTTCAGAAAACTGCAGCAATGAAGGTTGCCTTTGGTGAAAATCCAAAGAGATGCTACAATGCGAAAAAGCAGGCTCCATCCACTAGAATGGCTACTGCTGCTATATTAAGAGAATATCTCTTTAAGACAAAAAATTATATAAACAATAAGGACAAAGCAAATTTTGATATGAAGCTTGAAAGCTTAATTCCAGTTGTAAAGGGAGAATTAAATGTAAAAGCGCATGCTCACAGGGCAGATGATATTTTTACTGCTATCCGTATTGCCAAGGAATTTGGACTTAAAATGACCATAGAGCATTGTACAGAAGGACATTTAATTGCAGATGAACTGGCTAAGGAAGGCATACCTGCCATAGTAGGACCAACCTTTGGAACCAGAAGCAAAGTAGAGCTAAAAGAAAAAAGCTTTGAAACCCTGGCAGCTTTACATAAAGCCGGTGTAAAAATAGCTATAATGACAGACCATCCCGTAATACCAGTGCATGAGCTTCCACTTTGTGCTGCTTTAGCTGTAAGGGCAGGACTGGATGAAGAAACTGCACTAAAGGCAATAACCATAAATCCTGCAGAAATACTTGGGATTTCCGATAGAGTAGGTTCACTTGAAGTAAATAAGGATGCAGATATTGCTGTGTTTGACAAACATCCTTTTGATATTCAGGCTAAAACCACCTGTGTGCTGATAAATGGAGAAGTTGTGTTTAGAAGGTAGCAGTAACTTTACTTCGATTCACATGGAGAGGTATTAAATATGAGAAAAGTTTTTATTTTACTAATCAGTTTAGTCTTAGTGGTTCCTATTGCATTGTCTTCTTATAGGCTTAATAAAAGTTTATATTCTAATTCTAAAGACTCAAATAAACAGGAAACCGTAAAGAGTGAGTCAAAAGATATAGAAACCAAAACTGTACCGCAGAATTTGGAAGATATAAAAGAGCTATTAGAAAGTAAATTTGATAAAAGTAAACCGCAAAAAAATGAAATAATCAAAAATGTTAATGTTAATGTACCAAATAAAGTACATAAGATTATAGTGATAGATCCTGGTCATGGGAATAAATCTAATTTGGAAAAGGAACCAATAGCTCCTAATTCTTCAGAAATGGAAATTAAAGATGGCGGTGGAGCTCAAGGAGTGGTTACAAAGAATCCAGAATATCTGATAAACATGAATGTTTCACTAAAGCTTAAACAAATACTAGAACAGAGAGGATATACTGTTAAAATGACTAAAACTAGTAATGCAGAAAGCCTAGGTAATGTGAAAAGAGCTGAAATATGGAATAATGAAAAGGCTGATTTGGCTATAAGAATTCATGCAGATTCAAATGATAACCGTAGTGTAAAAGGAGCATCTGCGTTAGTCCCTGCACCCATAAATGAAAATACTAGAACAATATTTCATAGAAGTCAGGAATGTGGACAAGTAATTTTAAATACTGTTACAAAAGAAGTAGGTATGAAAAATAGGGGAGTTGTTCAAACAAATGATATGACAGCTTTTAATTGGTCAAAGGTTCCTGTGATACTAATAGAAATGGGGTTTTTATCAAATGTTGAGGAAGATAGACTTCTGAGTACACAAGAATACCAAAACAAAATAGCTTTTGCATTAGCATATGGAATAAGTGAGGTATTGAAATAAGGTTTAAGTTAATAAACGGAGAAGTTATTTTAAAAGGTAGCCTTAACTTTACCACTATATTTATTCTTTCATAAACAATACAGCAAAGCTGATTTTTGACTTCAATGTATATAATGAACAGTACAAATATGACGTTACCTATAAAGACAACTACAAGGTTGAGCTGGCAAGCAAGGAAAATAGCAACAGGTACATCATAGATATATCCAACAAGGGTGCTGAGTATTTAAATGAAATATATGATGAAAATGGCAGGCTGAAAAGTCCAATCAGTGGATTTGTAAACCCTTTGAGCGGCTTGTATCCAGTGGATTTTGATTCAAATGGAGTATATGAGCTTTTAGCTTATGAAAAAATAGCAGGAAGATATAATGCAGATGCTTTAGGCTACGTTTTAAACACTTTGAAATGGAGAAATAACATGTTTGTTTTGGATAATCAGAACGTGGCCATTTGGGGAACACATAACCTGTGTTAAAATAGTTGCCCTTGGTAATAAATAATGGTATGCTCGAACAAAGGAAATATTAGCAGGGAGGAGAAAAATTATGAAATTTTGCTGGAGTACGTTAATGGTTAAAAATTTAGATGAATCTTTAAAATTTTACAAGGACATAGTTGGGCTCAATGTAAGTAGAAGATTCAATGCAGGGCCGGCAGTAGAAATAGCATTTTTAGGGGATGGGGAGACAAAGATTGAACTTATATGCAATGAAGCTTTGAAAGAAGTAAGCTTTGGACATGATATTTCATTGGGATTTGAAGTGAACTCAGTAGATGAAATCATGGCTTCTGTTAAGAAAAAAGGTATAGATATTCTTAGCGGACCATTTCAGCCAAATCCACATACTAAATTTTTCTATGTACTAGACCCAAATGGATTAAAATACAGTTCGTAGAGAATATTAAATAGCATAATAGGAGGTGTTTTTATGGAAAATAGCAAAATTTTCAATAAATCTCTTTCGGATATTGTTAGAAAAAGGACGTCTGTAAGAACATATGACTCAACACCGTTAGAAAATGATTTAAGAAAGAAATTAGAAGATTATCTTGAAAAACTTAATGGACCTTTTGGTTCAAATGTTCGATATAAGCTTATTGATGTGAAAATTGCTGGAGATCAAGATATTAAGCTTGGCACATATGGGTTTATAAAAGGGGTATCTTCCTTTGTTGCAGCTGCTATAAAAAATGAAGGTATGAGCTTAGAACAGCTTGGATATGAACTTGAGCAATTTGTTTTGTATGCCACCTCATTAGGACTTGGAACTTGCTGGCTTGGAGGAACCTTTAATAAGAGAGAATTCGCAAAAGTCATGGATTTAAAGGAAGATGAAATTCTGCCAATAGTCATTTCAGTAGGGTACCCTAAAGAAAAGGAAAGACTGCTAGGTTCACTTATGAAAACTGTTGTTGGTTCAAGAAATAGAAAAAACTTTGAAGACATATTTTACAATGAAAGTTTTGATAATAAGTTAACTGTAAGCCAGGCTGGTGATTATAAAGAGGCACTTGAAATGTTAAGGCTTGCACCTTCAGCTTCAAATAAACAGCCATGGAGAATTGTAAAGGAAAATCATAAACTGCATATTTATATCTGCCATACAAAAGGTTATAGCAAAAATTTAAAATTTGATGTGCAGAGAATAGATATGGGCATTGCCATGTGCCATGTTGATTTGGCATTAAAAGAATCTGGTTATTCAGGAAGCTTTAAAAGGCTCCAGCAGTCAATTAGAGTTTTGAATGAGGAAACTGAGTACGTTATTAGTTGGTGTAAAGATAATTAAATCCTGTTATTACCGCTGCTTCCTTCCGGATCTGACGGAGTTCATGAGTTTCTGATGCATGGAGTCCAGTTCTCAACACCACTATGATAAGTCTGATCCAACAGACTAAAGCCTAAAGTGGTAATTTAAACCTTTGATTGATGAATTATTTTACTATTTGTATTAACAAAGTGATATAATGCTTTTTATAAAAGTTTTTCAACATAAATTTTAGTAATTTGGAGGAAATATATGAGCAAATATGAAGAAATTAAACCTGAAGAATTAAATAAAAGTCCATTTCAGCTAATAGGCAAGGATTGGATGCTAATTGCAGCGCAAAAAGATAGTAAAGTAAATGCAATGACAGCATCCTGGGGTGGATTTGGCGTAATTTGGGGCAAAAATGTAGTATATATTGTTTTAAGACCTCAGCGTTATACTAAAGAATTCGTTGATAGTTCTGATACTTTTTCTATATCTTTCTTAGGCAATGATTATAAAAAGCAGTTAAGCTATTTAGGAAGCGTATCAGGAAGAGATGAAGATAAGATTGTAAATTCTAAGCTAACAGTTAGTCATATGGATGATACCCCATATTTCGAAGAAGGAAAAACTGTCCTTATATGCAAAAAGCTTTATGCTCAGGAGTTTAAACCAGAGTGTTTTGTAACAAGCGGTTTAGAAATGCAAAAGTTCTAATACATTAATGATGTCCCAAAAACCCTTGAAGACTGGATATTTTGTGACAGCATTAATGTAAGAACTTTATTGCATTATATATAGCATCCTCCGTGGTAAGCTCTTTTAAAATTTCTAAAGTATGAATTTTCACAGTGGTATTTTTCACATAAATAAGGTTAAACTATAAAAAATGTGTTTATGATGAAATAATTACTTATTAAATTTTAATGGCAAACGGCCTCTAAGTATAGCTAGTTTATGTACCAGATAGGAGGAAATCTTAGATGATAACAAAAAATAATTCTAAAGTTAAGGTCATTCCCTTAGGAGGTATAGGGGAGATTGGGAAGAACATTACAGCAATAGAATATGATGATGAAATAATTGTCATTGACTGTGGTTTAGCTTTTCCTGATGAGGAAATGTATGGCATTGATTTAATTATACCAGATATAACATATTTGCTGAATAATAGGGAGAAGGTAAAAGGTTTTGTGTTAACCCATGGGCATGAAGATCATATAGGTGCTCTCCCATATGTTTTGAAACAACTAAACGTACCTGTTTATGGAACCAAGCTCACATTAGAATTAGTAAAAAGTAAGCTGGAAGAACATAATATGCTTTCTGACTGTACTCTTTCTGAAGTTAAACCAGGGGAACAGGTTAAAACTGAGCATTTCAAAGTTGAGTTTATACGAACATGTCATAGTATTGCAGATTCTTGTGCATTGGCGATACAAACTCCAGAAGGTACTATATTTCATACTGGAGATTTTAAAATAGATTATACTTCTTTAGACGGGGGAGTATTAAATCTTCAGCGTTTTGCAAAGCTGGGAGCTCAGAATGTACTATTGCTAATGGCAGACAGCACAAATATTGAGCGCCCAGGCTATACAGTTTCAGAGAAAATAATAGGAGAAAATCTAACTGAAATATTTGGAAGGGCAAAGGGCAGAGTAATTGTTGCTACCTTTGCATCAAATACTAATAGAATTCAACAGATTATTAATTCATCTTTGTTTTATGGAAGAAAGGTTGCCTTTAGTGGAAGAAGCATGGAGAAAATTTCCAATATAGCTATGGACTTAGGCTATATGCAATTGCCTGAAGATCAGCTTATAAGTGTAGATGATATTAATAAATACCCTTCGGATAAAATAACTATTATAACCACAGGAAGCCAGGGAGAACCAATGGCTGCACTTTCAAGAATTGCATTTTCAAGCCATAGAAAAATTGCTATAGAAAAAGGTGACATGGTAATCATTTCGGCATCTCCAATTCCTGGGAATGAAAAGCTCATATCAAAACTCATAGATGAACTTTTTAAGAAGGGGGCAGAAGTGATTTATAATGCTTTAGAAGAAGTTCACGTTTCAGGTCATGCTTGTCAGGAAGAGTTGAAATTGATGCATACTTTAATTAAGCCTAAATTTTTTATGCCTGTTCATGGTGAATACAGGCATTTGAAACAACATGAATTGCTAGCTGAAAACTTAGGCATGGATTCAAAAGATATATTTATCTTAGAAACAGGCCAGGTACTGGAGTTAAGCAGAAACGATGCTAGGATATTGGGAAGAGTCACTTCAGGCGCAGTTCTCATAGATGGTCTTGGTATCGGTGATGTAGGAAATATAGTACTTAGGGATAGAAAACATTTAGCACAGGATGGTATGGTAACAGTGGTAGTAACAATAGAAAAATCCTCATTAAGTATACTATCAGGACCTGACATTATTACAAGAGGATTTGTTTATGTAAAAGAATCTGGAAATTTATTAAATGAAGCAACAGAAGTAGTAAAAGCAGAGTTAGATAAATGTATGGAGAAAAAAATTACGGAATGGTCAGTAATAAAGTCTAATATAAAATATTCTTTAGGAGCATTCTTATATAATAAAACAAGAAGAAGACCTATTATTTTGCCAATAATTATGGAAATATAATTTGCATTATTAAATCCTTCTGGATAACATTCAATATGAATCCAGAAGGATTTCTTTTATAATTTAAAACACCATTAGTAACAATAAAATGAGAATAGGAATATTATAGCTGTATATAGAAAATAATAAATGTATTAATAAATTTTATGCCAATATACATAGATTATATTGACAGTATATTAATATTGTTCTATATTATATATAGATGAACATCTATATAAGAGGTGATTAAATGGATTCAAATTACGAGGAAAACTCTAAAATTATCAAAGCATTATCTGATCCAAACAGACTAAAGATAATTGACATATTATCATGTGGTGAACAATGCGCTTGTGACATACTAGAGCAATTTGACTTTACACAGCCAACACTTTCGCACCACATGAAGGTGTTAATGGACTGCGGATTAGTTCATTGCAGAAAAGAAGGATTGTGGAGTTATTACTCTCTAAATAACAGCAATTGTAATAAATTAATTTTATTTCTTATGAATCTTGTAACGGATACAAATGAATGCATCTGTAAGGATAAATCAAAATGTAATGTTAAGTAAAGGGGAAATGTATTATGAAAAAAATGATTATTTTCGATCCAGCTATGTGCTGTTCCACAGGAGTGTGCGGACCATCAGTAGATAAAAATCTGTTAAGGGTTTCTACATTATTAAACAATCTTAAGAGTAAGGGAGTATTAGTTGAAAGGTATAATCTTGCAAGCAGTCCGCAAGTATTTTTAGAAAATAAAACTGTCAGTGACATGTTAAATAATCAGGGAGTGGAAGTTCTTCCAATTACTATGGTGGATGGCGAGGTAGTTAAAACCAAAGCTTATCCAACCAATGAAGAATTTTGTAATCTATTAGAAATACCTGAAGACTATTTAAAAGTTACTATAAAAAAACCTAATCGAGGATGTTGTTAGAGATAAA
>JAQSXU010000221.1 GCA_029256485.1 Clostridiaceae bacterium | reverse complement strand
GGAATATATACTGGTATAATAATTCTTGGAGCGTTATTTATATTAATTCCAGGTATATCACTTATTGATATTATACTTGCTACTCAACAAATAGCAGGATTACTATCACCAATAATATTAACCTTTATGATAATATTAATTAATGATAAAAGAATAATGGGTAAACACGTTAATACAAAAGTGCAAAATATTATTTCTTGGGCAACTGTACTATTTATTATTACTCTTTCTGTAATTTTATTTGCATCTCAATTAATTGGTTAATAGAATAACTTTAAAAGCAAAATTTTAGTGGTAGCAGTTCACATTATGACTTGCTACCACTTTTATAATAGACAGATAAATTAATTATTTATTTTTCATCAACTTTATTAATTATTTCTGCTGCTATCTTTTTACATTCATTTAAACTTTTTGTATATACATCATCACCAAATGCTTTTAAGAAAATATTATTTATCTCAAATGCTAACTGTTCTATTGTTATATAATTATTTAATTTTAAGACTTCCTGTATTTTTTCTATTTCTGAAATATATTCATCGCCTGGAGCCATAGGAAACAATCCAATAGGATCCCAATCATTTATTATTGTCCTTATTATATCTTTCATACTCTCTTACTACCACTAAAGTTTATTCACTATTTCTATCTTATTATCATCAAAATTAGCTTTTCCCCAAGCCGTTATGACTTCAGTTTCAAATTCAAATCAAAATTAATATCCTCCATACTATATCATCAAATAGATTTCATATGTCCTAAATATTTGCAAAAAATTCAATTACCTTTGATTTTAATAAACTTCAAAATATAATTTTTCGTTATCAAACTCATGTAAATATTCGTTAATTCGTTCTTTGATTTGAGGAGAATTCTTTACATAATCAACATATTTTTCCAATATATTCGTTAAAAGAACTCTTTGTGGTTTCACTATTTCTAAATAACAATTAGTTAATTTCTGTACAATTTCAGGATTTACTTCATTAATACTTTTCTTCCCAGTTTTTGTTAGTATGAAGGCTTCTTTATTAGGACTGTCGACCAATCTTATATTAAGTTCGTAATCATAAATCTCCAACACCCCAAAATCACAGATATAGAATGGAGTTATAATTGTATCACTTAATTCAACTGTCTCTCCATACATTTTTTTCAAAGTATTATAAAGATCATTCAGCTTGTAATATTTAGTATCTGATCTCTCTAACACACTTATTGAGTTTAATAAATCATTTAAGCTTTCTGTCATTTTACATTCTCCAATCATGGTTTATATTTGTCAATTCTGCTTGGATCTGTAATCTAAGCAGAAGGATTTACATTATCACTAACTTGAACAACTGATTTTGTGATATCATCAATAATAACATATCCTCTTGCTTCGTTATAATATACAGTTGCAGAATTGCCTGTCGCCTTATTTATACTTTCACAAGTTGTGTAAGTATTACTAACAATATCTCTAACCGTACTTTCAGTCCATCTCATTTGAGTCATCTGATTTGAAATCTTTTTAGTAGACTTTGTACCGCTCCCAAATTTAATGCTACTACCTGCTTTTTCAGCTTCAATCGCCTCCTTAGTAGTATACTTACCCAATTGATCAACTGTTTCTTTATCTAATTTATTCACTATTTCTTTATCTATTTCTTTTTCCGCTTGTTTTACAATTATTTTTTCTCCTGCCTTAATCAGTCCTATTTTAAGTAATGTACCAACTCCACCCCATGGTATGGACATCATACAATGTTAGTCTTGATTTTTTATATTTAGGTTGTATCCAGGTCACAAATTGGGTAGATTTAGGTCATATCAAATTGTTGATACTACTGAGTTTGGTCGCAAAGGCGTAGTTGTAAACAACTTTATTTTATTATTGAGCATTTTTTCTATAGCAAATTGCATTGAATCATTTTGTTTTTTATGAATTCAGTTTAATAATTATTATGGATTTAGTTTTATGAATTTTCTTCTAACCTTGATATTATATCTTTGTCAGCTGGGAAAAGATCTTGTGGCCTTACATCCGCCTTCCCATTACATTCAATCAAAAAACATGTTTCACATGATTTATAAATATTCTCTTTTTTAAAATCAGTTAATACTCTCAAATTATCACTTTTACAATGTGGACATATTTCCTCAGTTGTAAATGTTGTTAAATCCCAAATTGTATTAGATACTATTCTCCATATATCCCTTATATTTACTTGCTTAGTTTCATTATATATTGCACTAAGTCCTTCAAAGTTATCACCAGTTGTTCCTATAATAAATTTATTAGAATCAATACTACAAATAAACTCTAAAAAATTCAAATCTGCAACTTCATTAAAACTCATTTTGTGCTTAATAATAAATAACGCCATCTCATCTAAAAATTCATTTAGCCTTTTATTACTTACTTTTTTAAATATTTCAATACATTCATTCCATAAAACTTTTTCTTCAGCTAACATAATCTTATGTCCTTTCATTTTAATTTATTAAGGTGTTTGAGTTGGATATGTTGTAATCAAATTTCCTTTTGAGTCAATAAATATTTCTATCCATAATGTTGATTGACCACCTTTATCTAAGCTTGGTTTCACTGTTCCTATATCCTCTCCTACATTGACAGCACGTTCATAAATAGTACAGTTTGGTCTTGATGTTTCTGAAATTTTTACAGGAATATCAATTACATCTTGTTTCTATAGTACATCATTCAGTTTTGCAACACTTATTAATAATACGATTATTAAATCCCTGCATATTTTAACATTCCTAATATTATGATCAAACCTAACATTAATATTATTAATAGTTAACATATTTTCATTTATTTTTATTTGTTCATTCATACAACTTTACTTCCTTATGGTAATAGTCTTGGATTAACAAATTCTCCTGTTCTTTGTCCCATCAAATCAAATTGTATTCCACGTAAACTAAAAATCAGATTTTTAGTTCGATTGTATATTATGATTCTGCACCAATCTCCAACGCCACTGGTTTTGATTCAATCCTTGTCTCACCTTTTACTTCTTGAACCATAACAATTTTAACTTTTTTCAGCATATCTATAATTTGTTCATCAGTATATTCTTTTGGATCTATTAAAATTGTTATACCACGTCTTATAGTTTTATTAGCTTTTATATTAAGTGTTTCAAAACCTACATCTGGATGTCTGCCTAATATTATATCAGGCTTTTCCTTGTCATCTTCAAATACAAGTTGTGCATCATCAATACTTTTAAAAAATGAACTATTATTGAATATACAAGTTATTACAATGCATTTAAGTTTAATATTATTTTGTTTTAGTATTTCGAGCTCATTTTCACTTACCCCATATTCATATACCAAATTTTTATTATCTATTTTTGTATCTATAATTCTCAAATCATCTATCATTATCTTTGGTAAAATAAAGTTAAATTGATAAATACAAAATGATATAGTTATCAATATTATCATGCAACATAATAATACACTGAAACTCCTTCTTTTCATAAAACCTCACATCACATTTTAGCACTAAATTTTAACTAATCTCTCATTTCCAATATTTATAAATAAAATCTGCCATTTTCCCTTACAAATAACTTTCGATGCAGTTTGTATTACAGACTTTATTTCTTCGTATATATTCCATCTATTAATACTTTTTTATATATTCCTCCCACGTATCTGGATAAATCTTTTTAATTTGTTCAAGTCTATCTTGGGGAATTTTAGTCTTCCAATAATCAACGCCTTGTCTCTCAAACTCATCAACTATCTCCATCTTTTTTTTGTATCCTTCTGAACTTAATTCAATAATCCAATTTCTTAATATATCTACTGGATAGAATTTATCTTCTGGATTGTCACCAGGCATAGTAACATTCTCTCCTCTATAATATGGCTCATTTACCTTTGCTTTTTTCTCAACTATTAAATAATATGCATATTTAATTTCTTCACTTTTAGTGTTTGGTCCCACATGGTTTAATGACTCAATTGCTGCACTTGCTCCACTTTTTGTTTTATAATTAATGTCAGCCCCTCCTTCTACCAACGCCTTTGTTTTTTCAAGTCCACACCCAATAGAATTCATCAAAGGACTTGTGCCTTTCTCCAAAATATCATGAGCGTGTCCAACATAATTTTTATTAGGATCTGCTCCATAACTAAGTAAAATTTTCACATACTTAGGATCAGTTTTGTAATTATTATCTATCCAAGAATAACCTGCGGCTAAAAAAAGTGGTGTTTCTCCATCCTTTGTTGAAGCTATATTAGGATTAGAACCACATTTTAATAATGCTTCTACTGATTCATACTTTTCCATTCCTACTGCCCATAATAAAAGAGTAGCACCATATTTAGGCTCTTGATAGTTTAATAACTCTTGATTACTCTTTCCTATTTTTTCTATCTTTTCTGTCTCCTGATCCCTCACAGCTAATGCTAATTCCCACACTGGAGTATCCTTATAAATCATTATATTATTAATCCTATCTCCACCCTTATCAGCCATTTTATTTATCACATAATTAGAAGCCGCACCAATTATATGATAAATAAATATTATAACTATAAAAATTACTGTTATAGCAATTATTTTCTTACGCATAACCTAACTCTCCTCTGAATTATCTTCCTTTAAAATAATAACAAATGGAACTACATATATAATTTTTCTTTTCATTACTCTACCCACTTTATTATTTAAATTAATATATTCCTATCTTCAACAATATCTCTAAAAAATCCACTATGCTAATTGTATTAACAATTTCAATATTTACTAATCAATAAATATTTGATTTTCTTGGTCAGGAGTACGAATATCCCACATTTTAAAGTTTTCATATTGTTCATCAGAATCGCCATTCCTAATACAGTGAAATTCATACAAAAAATTTCCATTTCCTTTTTTATTATAAAATCTGATATATATTTCATGAAAATCATTATGATACTTTTTATTATGATATTTTTCAATACTGGAGAATACATCATCAGTTAGCAAAAAATCCCTAGTATCTTTAAAAACCTCTTTAACTCTAATAAAATGCACATCTTTCTCTAAAGAATACTTAAGAAAAATACACCTTTCATTGTCGTAAACTTCCACATTTTTTATAGATCCATATTCTTTTTGTATGTTTTTTTCAAATTCATTCCATCCCTTTGGATGTAA
>JAQSXU010000220.1 GCA_029256485.1 Clostridiaceae bacterium | reverse complement strand
AACAAGAAAGTAAAATAGTTGAACTCATCACAGATAATACTCCGGAGGATGTTGGGTTTGAATCTAGAAAAAATTGGACAATTGAAATTATTAGACAATGGGTTATTAGAGAATTTGATGTAACTATGTGCCATAGGGGCATGGCTGAAGTTCTTTATAGATTAAACTTAAGTTATACTAGACCAACTTATATTTTAAAAAAAGCTGATAAACAAAAACAAGAAGCCTTTAAAGAAGATTTTAAAACGTTAAAAAAAACTACTTAATGGGAGTGTAGATCATATTTTATTTGAAGATGAATCTATGATTAGAGATTATCAAGCTATTCAAAAGACTTGGTTTATAAAGGGTAAGCAGCGAAAAATCCCTACCTACGGTAAAAATGCTGGTGTAAAATTAATGGGGATACTAAATTATGAAACAGGATTTGTTTATTGTGAAGAACACAATAAATATGATGCAAAGATATTCTTAAACTTTTTAAAAACTACATTGAAGCGATATCCAAAAGGTAAAATAGTTATGATTCTAGACAATGCTAGAATTCATCATGCTAAGTTAGTACAACCCTTTCTTGATGAAGTTAAGAAACGATTAGAATTAATGTTTCTACCTCCTTATAGCCCAGAATTAAATTTGATAGAGGGGTTATGGGGTGCTGTACAAAATTTTATTACACATATAAATAAAGTTCCTACTCAAACTATAGACAGGCTATGCGTTAGATTGTAGAAACTTTATTACAACATATATATTCTATAAATAATCCTTTTATACTTAAAAAATCGAGATGGATTTAGACCTATGTTTGCAAATTTTATATCTAAGAAAACTGATAAAGATAGAGTATCATATTTTGTAACAATTATTTTTTAACGAAGTTAAAAGAGTACTTAATCTATATGTTAAAAATGTTTAGTGAGGAAGATTAACTTTGAACTAAATAATAATAGTAATTTATAATTAAAATTCAATGATTACTGCTTCTTCGATTTTTAATATATTTTGAAGTTACTTCGTGGTAAATATTATCAACTATAACAAATATGACAGTTATAAAATCTTTTAAATCTTCTATAATTGTGATAGAATCACTGTTATAAATCTTTAACATATACGTTTACCACTTCATTAAATTAGTTGTGCGTTAACACATTATGATGGAGGTTTTCTATTTGTAATTCTTGCTAGTAATTTAACTAGTATAACTGGTCAAAGTTAAATAAATTACAAATTAAATTTTTTTATCTATAAAAGCTAAATAATAATTTTGATGGATAGAGAATTGGTATGCAGAAAATTGTGATGGTGATTGGGAACATTCATATGGCGTTAATATTTCTAATCTTGATAACCCAGGATGGATGGTAGATATAGATTTAGCTAATACTAAATTAGAAAATGTACGATTTGATACTATTGATATATCTAGAAGTGATTCTGATTGGGTATATTGTAATGTTGTTGATGAAACTTTTCAAGGAAATGGAGGAGTAAAGAATTTAGAAGAAATACTGGAAATATTTAGAGAATGGGTAATTTTAAATACTAAAAAACAATAAAAAAATAATTATTTTTTAATAATAATTACTATACTTGGTAATAAGTCAGCAAGATCTAGAATAATACTTGCTGACTTTTAATTTGTAGACAAATGAATTACTATAGAAGACAGTGCTGTACTAAATAAAACTATAGTATATAACTATGATGCAGGATGAAACATAACCAGTAAAGTAGATTACAAGACGTTTAGGAACTGCAACAAAGACAGTAAATTACGGTTATGGAGACTTCAATTGGAAAGATAAACTAACCCAGCTATGATGGTAAAAACATAAGCTACAAGTACAATGATGCAGGCATAAGAACCCAAAAGGTAGTAAATGGAGTTACCACCAATTATCATCTTGAAGGTGACAAGGTAAACTATGAGAGCAATGGCACAGACAAAAGCTACTATACCTATGACAGTGAAAGCGATCTTATAAGTATGAAGCTAAATGGAACAGAGTACTACTATATAAGAAATGCCCAAGGAGATATCATAGGACTGTTTGACAAGGCAGGAACTCAGGTAGTAGCCTATATTTACGATACTTGGGGAAAACTAATATCAACCACAGGAACTCTAGCTTCAACTGTAGGAGCTAAGAATCCATACAGGTATAGGGGGGGCTATAGGTATGATGGTGAGACAGGTTTGTACTATTTAAACGCAAGGTATTATAATGCTGAATGGGGAAGGTTATAAATGCGGATGCCTATGGTGGAAATGCAGGAGATTTGCTATCTCATAATACGTTTGCTTATTGCATGAATAATCCAGTTAATATGTCTGATCCTAGTGGTAATTGGCCTAACTTTAGTAAAATAATTCAAGGAGCTAAAAACATTGTTAAAAGTGTTGTAAATACAATCGTGCAGCATGTAGTAACTACCGCTATAGTAGCGGTTATTACCATAGTGGCATCAATAGGAGTGGCAATTGCTATAAAGAAGCCAACATTGTTACCAGTTGTGTAAGGTGGTACAGCTGTTGCATTAAAAGCTTCAAGGGAGGTTAATAAGGCTAGTAATTTGATAAGTAAGGTTTCTAATATTACTAGTAAATCAAAAGTGACTACTACTGCACGTAATTTAGCAAAAAGTAGAGGTGTTCCAAGCACTTTATCCAATAAAGAAGCTTTTACGGCTGATTTGTCTAATTTACAAATGAGCATGAAGAAAATTAGTGATAATTATTTGAAAAAAATGAACATTGATGCTCATGAGATAAAAACAGACTTCGTTGGGAGAAATATTTCTAAATATGATTTGTATGTTGAAACAGTAACCAAAGAGATTTATATATTTTTAAAAGGTGGAAAAGGAGAAGGAATGCCTACAGGCATATATCTTAAATAAGGAGGATAATAATTGGATAAAACTAATGTTATGGTTGAGTTTATAATGAGTGGTGACAAACTTGATTCAAATGGTGTGACGGAAAAATTAAAAATCAAACCAAGTAAATCTTGGAAAAAAGGAGAAGATATAGAAGGTAGAAAAATTAAAAGAATAGATAATTGCTGGATTATAAATACAAATTATAAGGAAACATATGATATTAATGAACAATTATTTAAAATAGTTAAATTACTAAAAGATAAAAAAAATATTCTAAAAGAATTAACAAATGTTTATGAGCTTGAATATTTTTTTGAAATTGTTATAAATGTAGAAAATAATGAAACACCAGCAATATACTTTAATAAAGAATTTATTAAGTTTACTAATGATATTGAAGCAGAATTTGAAATTGACATGTATATATACTCATAAATTTGATTAATATAAAGAAAAATGAGAATACAAAAGAGAGAACCAATAGGTTGAAATATATCTGTTGGTTTTTTGATAATTCTTAGAATATTTATAAAAGATGGTAAATTAATAAATTTTCATATGTTTAAGGGACATTCATCAGGAGATATGGGAAATACAATAAGATATCCATAGGAGGCAATAATGTTGAATAAACTAGATAAGGAATTACATTTAGCTATAAGGAATTCTAATGTTGAAAAAGCTGAAGAGATTATAGAAAAGAAGCTGGAAAGTGATGAAAATAATATTGATTTATGGATTAGTTTGGCTGTAACAGAATTATGTGTGCCTTTAGTAGATTATGTTAAAAGTCTTGAATGTATAAAAAGAATTTTTGATATAGATAAAAATATAATATTATAGCACTTATTTTAGAATGTTGTATAAATTACTTTCACTTGGGAGGGGATAGATGAAGAAGTTTTTAATAAACTGAAATTAATAAATATAAATTATAAAGAAATATTATATATAATGTCATGGCACTATGAAAGTAAGAATGTCAATAAAGAAAAGAAGTTATTAGAGGAATCTATAGATTTATGTAGTAATTATGTAACGAATTATGAAAGGTTAGGCAGTATATATATTATTGAAGGCGATATTACTATAGGAAAAAAATTAATAAAAAAAGCTATAGATAATATACAATTAATTTACAAGGATGACTTCATATATGATTTTACTGATGTAAATGAGTATATGGATGAGCATGTTAAAAAATACATCTAACGTTAATCAATAAAGAAAGTATAGAGAATTTGCTCAGTTAAAATACATTTTGTGATAAGTCAGCAGATAACAAAATATCTGTTTACTTATATTTTTTATATGATATTGGTATCTATACTTATTATGATATCACTAGAAAATACAGGTATAGGGGCTATAGCTATGATGCTGAGACCGGATTGTACTACTTACAGAGCCGTTACTACAACGCTGAATGGGGAAGATTTATAAATTCTGATGGAGTTGTTGGAACTTCTGGAGAATTGTTATCAGGAAATATGTTCGCTTATTGTAAAAATAATCCTATTAATATGGAGGATTCTAGTGGATATTGGCCAACATTAAGTAGTATTTTGAATTCAGCCAAGAAATTAGTTAAAAATGTTGTAGAGAACGTAAAAAAAGTTGTAGCAAGGACTGCTGTTATATTAACTGCTATAGTATTCACTATAATAAGGAATCCTAATATAGCACAGGCAATAATAGTACCAGCTGCAAGTAGAAAATTAATCAATACTTCAAGAAGTATCAGTAAGACTTCAAAAAGTTTCAGTAAGAGTTATCCATCACAAAAAGCCGCGCAAAAAGCTGCTTTTAGAGATGCTGGTATAGGGAAACATGGAAAATCAACTCCAATAAATAATGTTCATTTTAATAAAGGATCTAGACAGCCATTTGAAGGTACTAAACAAGTGAGGCCAGGATGGGTCGGAGAAAAGGGACATGAAGTATTCCTTGATAAATGGGGTCATAAAGAGGAACCTTTTGATATGCCACATTTTAATGTATATTTTAAGGATGGAAGGACAGGTCACTACTATTACCCAAGTAGCTGGGATCCCAAAAATAATAGATAAATGTAAAAGGAGATAGTTAAATGATATCATTGTCTTTTGAGAAACATCAGCCAGCAAGTGTCAAAAATGAATATTTTGGCTGGATCAATATCAATGAAGATGGAAGTTATAATTTTTTAGATGAGATACCTAAGAATATTGAAAAAATCAATAGATATGTTATTGAAGAATGGAGCATTAAGAAATTTTTTAATGAACTCTTAAGAGAAAAGAAAATATACTTATGTTTTTACTTTGGAAAACGATCAAAATCACTAACAAAAGTACAAAGGTTATTCAGAGAAAAAAAACTAATTAAACAAGGCTGTGAAAAATCAAATTTTCAAAATGACTTTTATGTTAAGGAGGTAGAAAGTATAGAATCAGTGTATTTTGACTTAATTGATTATTATTATTATGATAGTATCTTTGTTATATCACAAAAAGAACTTGATAATAAGGAATTAAGGGAAGTAGTAGAAAAACTCAATCTTTTTAGTCAACCTGTAGATTTGGGTAATTACTTTCCAACTGTTGATATTATTCCATTAATTGAAGAAAAAAAAATAGGTATTATTTATTTAAATAGACACTATTTTTATTGGAAGCATGACGAAGATAGAAATGTATATGTATACTATACAACTGATAATATATAATTATATAGAAACAAACGTACATAAATCAAATTTATGTACGTTTGTTTCTATACGTTAAATACTATAAATTTTACCTACATATTTTTAGAGAGGAGCCAGGACATGTTCTTGATACACCAGAAAATAGAAAATTGTTAATTGATGTTATCTCAAATAGCAAAAATTTTCTCTGAAAAGATAAGTATGGTAATGAAGGGTATGCCTTATACAAAATGGAAATTAAATTTGGACATCTAGTAGAAATGGA
>JAQSXU010000046.1 GCA_029256485.1 Clostridiaceae bacterium | reverse complement strand
GATTCAATAACTATTTCAGCTCCAACTGATGCCCAGTCAATATTCTTAGGATCTCTTTCTGCAAATATTTTAATTTCATTGCCATTTACAACTATTGAGTTTTCTTTAGCTTCTACTGTTCCATCAAACTTACCATATAATGAATCATATTTTAATAAGTGTGCTAATGTCTTAGCATCTGTTAAGTCATTAAGACCTACTACTTCCAATTCATTAGCATAATTCTTTACTAGAGCCTTGAAAACATTTCTTCCTATTCTTCCAAAGCCGTTTATTCCTACTTTAACCATGTTAAAATCCCTCCTAAATAATTTAAAATATTTATATAAAATATAGTTTTAACTTAAGTAATTTTAATATACTGCAATATTTTCCTTGCTGCGCCTTCATCTGTAATTAGCACGCTATTATCATTGTTAAGCTCTGTGGCTAATATAGATTCTGCTTTATTTTCTCCACCAGCAATTGCAATCAACGTCTTGAATTTTTGTATTTGGTCATTTTTTATTCCAATGGTTGGTGTAGAATAAACAATTTCTCCATTTCTATTGAAATAGTACCCAAAGGCCTCTCCAACAGCACCTAACTCTTCAAGTCTGCTCAATTCTTCAGCTGACAGTCCTCTTCTTCTTCCCATTTCATCTGCTCTGCCAATTCCAAAAACTAAAATGTTGGCATTATGAATTACTTCCAGTACATCTTTTACGCCTTTTTCTTTTACAATGGTATCAAGAGCCCTATTGCTCAGATTGTCCGGAACATGGAGCAATCTATAATTTGCATTAATTTTGTCTGCTAATTTTGCTACTATGGTATTTGCTTGAGTTAAAACATTTCTGCCCATACCGCCTCTGGCAGGAACTACTGTAGCATTTGAAATCCCCTGAATTTTAGGCATATTATCTACTACCTCTTTAACTGTAGTGCCTCCAGTTAATGCAATAATGCTGTTATCAACTATTGAGTTTTTCAAATAATTAGCTGCCACTCTTCCCAGTTCTTTAATTACAGTGGGATCTTCATCTAAATTTCCTGGTACAACAATTACATTCTTAAGTTTCAATCTTTCTTTAATAACTTTTTCTATATCTGACAAACCTCTTAATTCGTGTATAAAATTTTTAAGTTTGTCTATTACTTCTTCGCCTTCAGGTGTAATTGTCATTCCTGGAGTATTGATTTCAATTAAATTTTGATTCTTTAAAAAATTAATTTCAGTCCTTACTACTCTTTCACCTATTCCCAAATCATTGGCTAAAATTCTTCTGCCTATAGGTTGTTTATAGAATATGGTCCTTAAAATGTTGTATCTCTTTTCTAATAAATCAACAACTTCGGGAACAATCTTCTGCTGTAACTTTAATATTTCCTCCAAATGCAACACCTCTTTGGCCACATACTGTCCCAGTAATACATTTTATGTCCCACCTATATTATATGACAAATAAAATAATTTTTAAATAGTATTTATAAAAAAAATGTTAATAAATTATGAACATAAATTTTATATGACTAGGATGTAGTTTTTTAAGGGATTTTATATTTAAATAAAATCCCTTATTATTAAAAATTTTAATTTTATTAATTCAATAAATGAAATTCAAAATCTTTTTCTTCCCTTAGAACTCTTTATACCCATTTCCTCTCTATATTTTGCCACGGTTCTTCTGGAAATATTCATATCCTGCTTATTTATTATGTCACAAATTTGCTGATCAGATAACGGCTTAGTTCTATCTTCACTATCAACTAATTCTTTAATTCTTTTCTTAATTAGATTTGTTGATATATCTTCTCCATTATTGGATGTGGAGGTAATCCCAGTTGTAAATAAGTCCTTAATCTTGATGGTTCCTCTTGACGTATATATATATTTTTCTCTAATGGCCCTGCTGATTGTAGATTCATGCATATTTAAACTATCTGAGATTTCCTTTAATGTCATGGGCTTCAAATATGCCTCTCCATTATCAAAATATTCTCGTTGTATTTCAAGTATTTTTTCAAGAACTCTATATATAGTACTTTTTCTGTGTTCAATGCTTTTAATTAAAAAAATTGCATTGTTCATTTTTTCCTTAACATAGTCCACAGCTTGTTTATCATCATTATTGTTTATAATTTCTTTATAAATTTGGTTTACTGAAAGTTTTGGGGCTATATCTTCGTTCATTATTATAAAGTACTCATTATCGATTTTTTTAATATATGCATCAGGAATTATATATTTTACTTCTTCACCAGTATAAAATCCCCTAGAAGGTTTTGGCTCCAATGATTTTATTGTGTCTCCATACATTTGTGCATCTTTTACATCAATGTTTAGTTCTTTTGCAATACTATTATACCTATTCTCACCAATATATTCCAAATAATTATCTATTATCTTAAATAGATTTTCATTATCCATGTCTTTTTTCTTGAGCTGTATTTTTAAGCACTCCTTAATGTCTCTTGCACCTATTCCATCAGGTTCCAATGACTGTACTATGTCCAATGCTTTCATTGCTGTACTGTTAGATATTTTAAGATATTTGGATATTTCTTCAATACTTCCATCTAAATATCCTCTACCATCTATATTTTCTATTATATAAAGGCATATATTCTTGAGGTAATCCTTTTCATTTAGCTCCAATATTTGTTCTTTTAAATATGACTTAAGAGATTTCTTTTCTGAAATAAATGTAAAAGGTGAGACTTCTTCATCATCTTCCTTATTGTAGCTGTGATGACTGTAATCATCAAATTCAAGGTACTTAATTAATTCCTTATGATCAATAGTATTATTATCCTTAAGTCTATCTGAATCCTTTGCATCCAGAACGGGATTTTCTTGTAGTTCTTTATCAACGTACTGCTGTAATTCATATGTTGACATTTGCAACAATTTAACAGAAAGCTGCATTTGCTGAGTCATAATAAGCTTCTGTTCTTGAGTTAAATTTAGAGTAAAATCCATATTCAAGCTAAACACCTCTTTTCTTACGTATGATTATATCAAAGCTATTATAACACACTGAATAGTTTTAATGTAGAAATATATTAAAAAAGGAATTTGCTTTTGCAAATTCCTTTATTGAAGCCTATTTATCTTGAACCTTTTTCATATGGCTGACCATCTGCAGCAGGTGGAGTTGTCTTTCCAACGAAACCTGCTAAGGCAAGCATGGTTAAAATATATGGTATACTAGAATAAAATTCTGTAGGTAATGACCATCCAAATCCTTGGGCAGCAATTTCAAAGGATCCGCCAAATGCAAATAATAAACAAGCCCACATGGTTCCAAAAGGCTTCCAGTTTCCAAATATCATAGCAGCTAAGGCAATAAATCCTCTGCCTGCAATCATACCTTCTCTATATACTGGTGTTATGCCTATTAATGCAGCTCCGCCTAATCCTGCCAAAACACCAGATAAAACCACACATAAATATCTCATTTTATAAACATTTATTCCTAAAGTATCAGCAGCACTTGGATGTTCTCCAACAGCTCTTATTCTCAATCCTATAGGAGTTTTAAAAAGCACAAAATTTGCTACAATAATTAACACAAAAGCTAATATTACAAACCAATTTATATTGGACAAGATGTACCCAATAAAAGGGATTGATTTTATTGAACTTGGAACACTGTAAGGTAATGCCTTAACAATATCTGTTTGTCCACCCTTTTTAAATATTTTAAAAATCAAAAAGCTTGCAAGGGCTGTAGAAAATAAGTTAATTGCAGTACCTGAAATAATTTGATCGGATTTCAAAGTTATACTTAAAAATGCATGAACTAATGCAATTGCTCCTCCAGCTATCATAGCACACAATACACCAAATAATGGGCTGCCAGATACATATGTTCCCAATACTGCAAAGAAAGCGCCCATTGTCATCATACCATCAAGTCCTATATTAACTACTCCGGATTTTTCTGAAAAAACTCCTCCAAGCCCAGCAAAAATCAAAGGTGTAGCAGTTCTTAGGGTACCTGCAATCAATGTCATAATTACTAAACTACTCATTTATTAACACCTTCTTCTTTCTCTTCTTCTCTGAGAAGTATTTAACTATATAATCAGAAGCTACAAATATAATTATTATAGATTGAATTAAATATACTATTTCCTTTGGTATTCCGTTAAGCTGTAATATTTTAGAACTGCTGTTTAAAGCTCCAAATAAAATTGCTGATGGTATGCAAGCGATAGGATTACTCTTAGCAAGTAAAGCAACAGCCATTCCATCAAACCCAAAGCCAGGAAGAGACATCATATCATTAGCCTGATGCAGTACACCTGTAATGTGTGTTGCTCCTCCAATACCAGCAATTGCTCCAGATAAAACCATTGCAAGTATTAAATTTTTAGTCACACTTATGCCGCCATATTCTGCAGCAGATGGACTTATCCCAACAGCTCTTATTTCATAACCAACCGTTGTTTTCCACAATAACCAGAACATAAATATGGCACATAAAACAGCAAAAATTAAACTTATATTCGCTCTGCTAATGTTAGTAAATCTTAATAACTCAGCACTTTTTTGTATTAAAGGTGTGCTGGCCTTTCCCTTTACAGCAACTGGAGATCTTAATATAATCCAATTTCCAAAGAACATTGCCAAGTAATTCATCATAATAGTATTAATAACTTCACTAGTTCCCTGTTTTGCTTTTAAGTAGCCTGGTATTCCTGCCCATATTGCTCCTGCAATAATACCACCCGCAATAATTAATATTCCATGAATAATGGGGTTCAGTCCTGGAATTAACCCAATAACTGCAGCAGCCATCATTCCAGCAACAAACTGCCCCTCGACTCCAATATTAAATAATCCGCACTTAAATGCTATGGCGTTAGCCACACCGGTAAATATAAGTGGAGTTACATAAACCATTGTTTCCAGTGACTTTCTTCCGTCGCCAAAACTTCCATCCCATATAGTTTTAAAAAGTTCACCTAAAGCAGTAAAGTAATCAGTTATTGAATATCCCTTTGCCCATAAGACAAAAAACACAGATACAAAAACTGCAACTACTATTGCTAATATTGGAAAAGCAACGCTCCTTAATCCATTAATTATAGATTCAGAAACAGTATTTTTTTTATTTTGTTCCTTAGCCATTGCTCTTCACCCCTTTTTCTGCTTCCTCTAAAGTTCCGCCAGCCATTAAAACACCAAGTTTAAGCTCCGTGGCGTCTTTTCTATCTAAAATTGTAACTACCTTTCCATCATACATAACAGCAATTCTATCTGATAATGCCATTATTTCATCTAACTCTAAGGACACAAGTAATACTGCTTTCCCTTTATCCCTTTCTTGGACAAGTCTTTTATGTATATACTCAATTGCACCTACATCAAGTCCCCTGGTTGGTTGAGCAGCTATTAATATTTCTGGATCCTTTGCAATTTCCCTGGCGGCAATAAGTTTCTGCTGATTTCCTCCTGAAAGTGAAGCTGCGCTAACCTCATCATTTGGTGTTCTTATATCAAATTCTTCTATAAGCTGCTTACAGTGTTTTCTTATTTCACCATAATTCATTACTATATTATTAGAAAATGGTTTTTTATGATGAAAACCCATAACTGAGTTTTCAAATAATGAGAAACTTAATACTAACCCTCTTTTATGTCTATCTTCAGGGATATGTCCAATTCCACTTTCAATAATTTCTCTTGGATTTTCCCCGAATATATCCTTACCGTTTAATTTTATGCTTCCGCTTTCAGGTTTTCTAAGTCCTGTAAGTACTTCTACAAATTCAGTTTGTCCATTTCCATCTACACCTGCAATACCCAATATTTCGCCTGATCTTATAGATAAATTAACACCGTTAACTGCAGGTAATCCTCTATGATCCCTAGCTACTAAATTTTCCACTTGTAAGATTTCTTCTCCAGCATTCATTGGCTTTTTGTTTACTGTTAAATTTACTTTTCTTCCTACCATTAGTTCAGCTAACTCATCTATGCTGGACTTTTTTGTCTTCAGTGTTCCTGTAACCTTACCTCTTCTTATAATAGTTACCCTGTCACTCATTTTCATAACTTCTTTTAATTTATGGGTAATTAATATTATGGATTTTCCTTCACTTACTAAATTATTAATTATAATACCAAGTTCATCAATCTCCTGAGGAGTTAAAACTGCTGTTGGTTCATCAAGTATTAATATTTCAGCACCTCTATATAATGCTTTTAATATTTCTACCTTTTGCTGTTGTCCAACAGAAATATCTTCAATTATTGCATTTGGGTCTATATGAAATCCATATTTATTAGCAATTTCATGTACGTTTTCTATGGCTTTTTTCATATCTATTTGAATTCCCTTTTTAGGTTCGGAACCTAAAACAATGTTTTCCGCTACAGTAAAGTTATGAACTAACATAAAATGTTGATGCACCATACCTATTCCCAATTTAATTGCATCATTTGGGTTTGTTATTTTAGTTAGTTTACCGTTTACGTAAATTTCCCCTTTTTCAGGCTGGTACAAACCGTACAATACGTTCATTAATGTTGTTTTACCTGCTCCATTTTCACCTAGCAGTACATGGGTTTCTCCCCTCAATAGCTCAAAGTCTACATTGTCATTTGCTATAGTTCCAGGGAATATTTTGGTTATGCCCTTCATTTCAATTACTTTCTCCATGTGTAATTCTGGTTGCCATAAATTTTGTAACCAGTGCCTCCTCCCCCATATTCTAGAAATTATCAGTCCTTATGTTATAAAAAGCTAGATGTTTTATTACATCTAGCTTAATATATTATATACCTAAATTGAGCTTTTTAAAAGTTTTATTTTACCTCTGGAGCTGTGAAAGTTAGGACATCAGCTCTTGCAGCTGGAACTTTTATGCTTCCGCTTTTAACTGCATCAGAGTATTTTGTAACTAAATCTAAAATATCTTTAGGAACGTTCTTATCAGATGATGGAGCTACGCCTACACCGTCTTCTTTTAATCCAAGTTCAACAATTTTTCCGCCTTGGAATTTTCCATCTTTAACATCTTTAACTGCTTGGTAAGTACCAACGTCAACTCTCTTAACCATACTTGTTAAGATTACGCTTGCGTAATCTGGAACTGAAACAGCCTGATCCATATCAACACCTATAGCCCAAACTGATTTTCCTGAATCTTTAAGTTCTTTTGCAGCTTTAAACAATCCAATACCAACACCGCCGGCAGCATGGTAAACAACATCGCATCCAGCGCCATATAATGATTTAGCTAATTCATAACCCTTGTTTGTATCATTGAAGCTGTCAGCATATTTAACCATTGTTCCTAATGCTTTTCCATCAGAACTAATTAATCCTTTTGCAGCTTCTGGGTTAACAGATTTAACTCCTGCAGCAAAACCTGCTTCAAACTTGTTAATTAAAGCAAAGTCTTTACCACCAATAAATCCAATTTTATTTGTCTTAGTCATTTTACCAGCGATAACACCAACTAAGAATGAGCCTTCATTTTCTTTAAACATAATAGATTCAACATTTTTTAATTGAACTGGATTTGTAGCATTAGGATCTTCATAAGCAGCTGAATCTATTAATGCAAATTTCTTATCAGTGTACTGCTTTGCTTTATTCTCCATAGCTGTTTCCATTTGGAATCCTACACCAAAAGTTAAATCATCACCATTTGCAACAAGTGCATCAAGGTTAGCTTCGTAATCTTCTTTTTGTTTTGATTCAATAGCTTTGTAATCAACACCAAATTCTTTTACTGCTTTCTTTATTCCTGTGTCTGCTGATTGATTAAATGATTTATCGTTTAATCCACCTTCATCAGTTGAAAGACCTACTTTTATTTTTTTCTCTGTTGTTTTTGAAGAATCTGTACTAGGTGTTGTTGTTTTGCTTCCACATCCAGCAAATAATGATATTGTCATTATTGAAGCTGCAACTAGAGCAACTACTCTTTTTTTATTCATTAAAGTTCCCCTCCTAAAATATATTCGAAATTCTTTCAGCATTATAGAATTCTACAAATTGTTGAAATATCCTTCTTTTTTTATCCTTTAAAGTCTAAAATTTTAAGAAATGCTTTTTTAATACCATACTATATAGCTATTAGTAAAGTTAATGAAAAAGAACTATTTGCTTTAAAATTTATTTATATCCTGCTTCTTTTAAAATCTCAAGTGCATTTTCTCCGTCTTCATCATTTACCAACACTACTGGTCCTGTACATCCCATTCCGCTTTCTGAATAAATTCCCTTTGACCATAAAAGTTTACAGCAGTTTTCCAGCTCCAATATATCTATTCCAAGTATGTCATAAGTCACAACTTTTTTAGGTGGTATTTTTATTTCCTCACTATTTGCTTTTGGAGCCTGCTTTGATAGTATTTTATTAAGTATGTTCTTTAATCCATGCTCATTTGCTTTTTTAAATTCTCCTTCAGCAGTTTTCACCAGATTGTTTTTGCAGCAAATGCTGCAAAATCTCAAGGCTTCACAAATTAGAGGTGCTCCTGAAGCCCTGGAAATAATATTTATTATTTTATCATAGCCTTCTCCTACTCCTGGTCCATAACCTGCACCAATGGTTTCGTAATCTCCTCCGGTAGTATAGGAAGAAAAAATCTTAATTAACAGATTGCCGGTTAAAGAATCGCATACCATTACATCTGGCGTTCCTGCAAGTAAATCATTTCCTCTCATAACTGCTCCGCCATCAGCCCTTAGTGAATTTGAAAAATTAATTGGATATCCATTTTTATCTAACTCAATTAGAGCTCTTTCAACCCCTCTGGCACCATCTAAATTTAGTATGCCAATTGATGGATTTTCTATGCCATTAGCTTTAGCTGCGGTAATACCATCAATGGTATTTATCACCATTGCCTCCACTCTGTTTGTTGCACTTGTTCCAGTAGTTGTTGCTATAAACATTTCTTTCCCAAGTCCAGGTGTCATTACCTTTCCAATGGTTGAAACCCCAATAGGGAAATCAAAATGCTGAGTTACACATCCATCTATTTCTTTTTTATCTAGCATTTCCACCATTTTTCTATGACCTTCTTCAGCATCTGATACTTCAATTACGCTGAAATCACACTGCGCTTTAGGCCCTATTAGAACTATATCAAAATCACCATATTTATTTTTTGCAAGAGTTGCAGCCTTTACCATTTCTTCTATTCCATGTTCAGTACCAAATGTGGTTAACCCTATTTTTACCCTTTTACCAAAACTTCCACTTTTTATGCCATCTGCAATATCACTAAACACTTCCCCAATTAGTTTTTTAGTTTGATCCATTAAAATCACCCCAACTATTCATTTAAAAGCTGATTTGCAAATTTTTTAAACTCGTCAGCAATCATATTTTTTATTTCATCTTTTGACACTGCTGGTACTTCATCTACTATTCCTTTATTTTTTTCAACTAAAATAGATACACCATCAAACAAATTAGTCATTCTTCCCAAGAATAAACTTCCTTTTCCAATTATCATAAAGTTCTCTAATGTGCCATCTTTAATATGATTAATTCCATGTCCAACTATTGGCACTCCAGAAGGTATGTGCCCCTGAGTTGGAGCAAACCCTGGGTATCCATGCTGTTTTACAAAGTTGGGTAATTCTTTTCTATCTAACTGTCCAGTTTTAACAGCCAAAGCACCTATCATTTTATAATTCTGTGTTGGAACATCTCCTGCACCAGCAGGCTCAGTTATATCCGGATTTTGCATTTCTGGTGCATATTTATTAACATCAGTTATCTTCATTCCATTTCTTCCAAGTGGTTCGGACACCAAAGCTTGTATTACTGCCTGTGGTGCTGCACCATGTGCTATAGTATGTCTTCCAATAATATCTGTCCTTAATACTGGACTTACTCCATCATTTTCAGAAATTAATATTGCAAAACCTCCAAGGCAATCCTCCAATACAGGTAATTCCTTTTTAACATGGTCTTTCCCATTCATGCCTAATTTTGCTGTACATCCACCAGCGAAGACAATTACATTTTTATATATTCCTGACTTCACCAATGCAGAAGCATTTATAATTGCATGAGAAGGTCCAGCACAAAATCCTCTCATATCAATTCCTGTGGCACCTTTAATGCCAGCAATTTCTCCACAAGCTTTTGCTATATTTCCTCCGCCCCTCTGGTTCATATCACCAATGGCTTCCTCAGAGCATTCAATTAGATAATCTACATCATTTGCATCTATGCCTGTCTTTTTCATCAAATGCATTAATGATAACACTCCAGATGCCTTTACTACTAAATTTTCAAGCATAGTATGAGAGGAAAGATTTATATCAAATTCATGAGCTCTTTTTACACATCCAATTAGTCTTTCCCCTTCATACAATCCTTCAGCAATACTATTGGAAACTAAATTTTCTATTGTTTCTGATTCTTCCCCTTCTCCCAGTGCATCTATCTTAACATTTAGTAATGGATGAGCCATAAATCTTTCTTTAACGGATTTTGTAAAATCTTTAGCAAGAAGAACAAGTCCAAATACATCTGATACTTTTAATAATCCGTAAAATTCTTCCTGAGGCATTATTTCGCCAAATTCTCCAAATCTATTGGCACCTTCTACCTTGCTACTATGCCATGGTCTTTCAATTTGTCCTAATTGTTCAGGTGTTATATTTCCTATATAAGTCTGATTTGGAGCATAAGATACTACATCATCAAATTTTCTTAAATGTCTTGGTAATTCCTTTAAATACTCTGATTGTGAATTTGCTGTTCTTTCTAAAGTCTGTGTTGTCCCATTATGTATCACCATATCTGGAGTATTGATTAAAATATAGGCTGCATTTTTTATAACTGGAAAGCTCATAGATCTGTACCTCCTAAAACTTTAATTAGCAATTAACAATTGATAATTGACAACTTTAAAATTTATCAATTATCATTTATTAATTTTATTAAATAAGCTATATAGAAAGTAATAAGTATCTTCACATTGAGCAGTCACAAAAGATCCAATTTTCAAGGACTTATGGGACTGCTCAATGTGATTAGATATTTACTTTCTATATAAAAAATTCTTATAGTATTTAATTACTTATCAAATACTGTCTGGCCGTCCACTGGTGTTTCTAAAGCTTTTATTGCTTTTTCCACCAATTTATATCTCAACTCAAACTCATCCTTTTTCTCCAATGAAGGATTACCAAGAGGGTGAGGTATTGCTATAGTTGGCACTATTCTGTTAGCGCCAACAGTAAGAGATATTGGAACTACTGTACACATATGAACTACTGGAAGTCCTCCACGTTCAATTTCTTTAACTAACGTTGCTCCGCAACGTGTACAGGTTCCTCAAGTAGACGTTAATATAACTGCATTTACTCCATCAGCAATTAACTCTTTAACAATTTCTTCGCCAAATTTTTTTGCTGATGCAACTGCTGTACCATTACCAACTGTAGCATAGTAATATCTATGGAGAGAACCTATTTTTCCTTCCATCTCCATCTGTCTAAGAACATCTACAGGAAGTACCCTATCAGCATCAGCATTAGCATAAGTTGGATCATATCCACCGTGGGCTGTTTCATAGGTTTTCTCTGTTAAATCCATAACGCCGTCAATATCATATTTACCATATTTAGAAGCACTTGATGATTCAATATGATCTGGATTACCTTTAGGTACTATTCCACCTGAAGTAACTAAAGCAACTTTAGCCTTTGAAATATCGGGTACTGCTGGATTTGGATCCACCCTATCAAATACAGGCATTTTGAATTCAGTTACAAACTCATCATTTTTAAGTTTCTTAATCAGCATATCTACTGCTCTTTTTGAGCCTCTTTCATTTGCAAAATAATTCTTTCTTATGCCTCTTTCTATATACCCCTCGGTAATAGGATCTGAAATAGTTTCTCCTTTACCCAGTTTAATTGCAAAGTTCGCAATTTTTGGAAGTGCATCTCTCATTCCCACAGCACTATTTCTTGTTTCAATAATGTACAAATATTTTTTGTATAAATCCACTCCAGGATTTTCCTTATACATTGCAGTTAATACTGGTATGTTTAATTTTTCCTCCACTTCTTTTGCAATTGTTCCACAAGCAACTCCATATCTTCCTGCATTAAATGCTGGTCCAGCAATGAAAACATCTGGATTATACTTTTTAATCATTTCAAGTATTTCTGTTTTGGCTTCTTCTATATTTTCGTTAAAATATGAATCTCCGCAAATTACAGTTGCAACTATCTGTGCCTGCCCTTTAAAAAGGCCGTTTAAACCCATACCAGGCCCTACAAATCCCTCTCTAACCTCTGGTTTGTAATCAGCCTTGTCTTCTCCACCTATACCAGCGTAGAACTGGTTTATATAATGAACTACTCTTATCAACTGTTTCACCCCTTTTGGTATTTTTCTAGTTAATCAGTGATTTATAGTTTGGAATATTGATCTCTTATAGTCTTAACTTCAGCAATGATTGCATCTACATCTAGAACCATTTCCATCATTCCACACTGTTCATCATAAACGGATGCGTCACATTCATCTTTTATTTCTGGTTCTACCATATGATAAACTGGAAGTGCCAATGCTATTCCTGCTAAAGGACCGGCATAAGTTGGATCTCCTGCAGCCACTGTTTCTGCAGAAAGTCCTGAAGCTTCAGCCTCTGCTCCTCCTAATACAACAACTATGTTTTCTGCACCATGTTTTTCTGTTAAGTCTTTTACTCTTTGTTGGATCTCCAGATCCATAGCTCCTGCGGCTGTTCAAACAAAGCATTCTGTTGATGCAAAAATTACTTCTGCTCCTGCGCTCTTAACACAGGCTTCGATGGCTGGTCCTGGAATACCATCTCTGTCTCCTATAGCAATAACTTTTTTTCCTTCTAACATTTTTATTCCTCCTTATTTTTCTAACTAAAATCCTTTTGAAGTTAAGTAGTTATAACCTACTTCGCTTGTTGCACCTGTAATAACTTGAATTTCAGCTTCTATGGAGCCATCTTCTCTTAAACTTCCCAAATGACCTCCAGCAATAATATTTGCAGCTTCCGGGTGTCCAATTACTTTATCCATAGGAGGCAGTACTACTACTTCATTTGCATTTCCAGCAGTAACCACTGCATCACCCTTTGTTGTAGAATCAGCTAAAGATTGTGAGCTTCCATCCTGTCCTGCATATTCATCTGTCACTAATACTGTTTTAATACCTTTTTCAGTTATTTTATTGCAGTTCATTACTAAATCAGCATCTGGGTTTCCAAAGCCTTCTTCTGAAATAATAACCGCATCTGCTCCTAAATATTCAACTAATTTAGCAGTGTAGTTTGAGGATCTTTCCTTATCTGCCAGATAAACGTTTTCATTTGTTATTACACAACCCAGGAAGTTATAATCCTTACCATGATGTTCAAATAAGTCTTCAATTATAGGATGATTCATATGGACATAGGTAGGATTTTTATCACATGCTGATACACAATTTCCGCTTACTATAGCTCCATCAAACATTTCTGTTGGATAAATAAATGTTGGAATTATTTTCTTAGCATCTACCCCGTATACATATGTGTCATGCAATAATCCTTGGCTTTGAAGCATGTATACATAAACTACCTTTGGAAGCTCAGGATATTTTTTTACCTGCTCTAATAGTGGTAATGTTTCATAAACTTTAATTTCATCCGGAGCAACATCCTTGCCAGCCTTACCTAGATAAGCAGCTGCCTTAAAGCCTACCATTCTAACAGCTTCTTCATGGTCATGCTGCAGTACACCATTTTTGGGTTCACATTTTATTACCAGGTTGTTTGTTTTTGAGAATGGTGTGTATTTAGCACCCTCTCCTGTCATATCAATAATTCCTTCCTGAAAGCCAACGATTTTACCAGTTGTTACAACTGCTGCACCCTTGAGAACATGAGTCCTGCCTGCTCCAACCATGTCAACCTTACTAATAAATCCTGGAAAAATGCCACCTTTTCCTTCAACTTTTACCCTTGGCTCCACTACATCTTTAACTGGAATAATTCTTACTTTCTCTCCTGGTCTGGCAATATCAAGTGTAATACTTTCTAGTCTTTCATCGCCGCCGATTTCTTTAATTAGTTCTTCCTTGTTTACGTAAAGAATGCTATGTTCAACCTTTGTTTCAGCTGCAAACTGCATATCTTTAATAAATATTTTTCCAAGTTCTAGACGCAAAATATTCACCTCCAAAATTTATATAATTTCAATTGAGATGTTTTTGAATAAAATTAAATGTTTTATCTCAATTGTAACTAGCATAAAAACTGATTTTATAGAGTTTCATAAACTGATTTTATGAAATTTTCCACATCATCTAATGTACTTATTTTGTCTGGTGTAATGGTATTTGATTTCTCACCATTTTTATAAATTATCATAGTTGGAAGTCCTAATACTCTTTGTGAAATAGCTAGCCTTCTAGCACTTCCAATGTTTAAACTTGCAAATTTAATTTTATCTCCATACTTTTCTTCTAGGCCATGCACTCCTGGCATCAGCTCCTTGCATATCTCACATTTATCACCCCAAAAATCTACAAATACGGGTTTTTCAGAAAAGTTAACAACTTCAGAATCAAAATTTTCCTTATTCAATTCTATCATTTTATATCCCTCCAAAATTTATTATTTATCTTATTTTGATGAGCACAATGCAGTGTTTTAATGCAAAGTACTTGTACTTTGCCAAAAGCATTCTGCTTCTGCTCTCTCAAAAATCATTAAAGCCTGATATTTTGCTCGGCACAAGCAGTATACTTTGCCAAAAGCATTCTGCTTCTGCTCTCTCAAAAATCATTAAAGCCTGATATTTTGTTCGGCACAAGCAGTGCTTTTAATGCAAAGTACTTATATAAGCTTCAGCAGTAGTTGCTGCAATAGCACCATCAGCTGCTGCAGTTATAACCTGTCTTAAAGATTTTACCCTTATGTCTCCCGCTGCATATACTCCAGGTATATTAACTCTCATATCATCATCAGTTATGATATATCCATTTTTATCCATGTCCATTTTTCCCTCAAATAGCTGAGATATTGGATTATACCCTACAAATACAAAACATCCATCCACCTTTAAATTAGTTCTTTCTCCAGTTTTAACATTACGTACTACTAATCCTTCTAGTATCTCATCGCCAATTGCTTCATCGATTACTGAATCCCATATAAATTTAATTTTAGGATTAGCAAAGGCCTTTTCTTGTAACGATTTTGCAGCTCTCAATGCATCCCTTCTGTGAATTACTGTTACAGTTTCTGCAAACTTAGTCAAATAAATTGCCTCGGTAATTGCTGAATCTCCTCCACCAATTACAGCTACATCCAAATCCGTAAAAAAGTCTGCATCACAGGTTGCACAATATGAAACTCCTCTTCCTCTTAACTCATTCTCATTTTTAAATCCTGAAAGTCTTGGATTAGCTCCGGTTGCGATTATTATTGTTTTAGCCTCATAAGTTTCTTTTCTGCCTTTTACAACTTTAATATCACCTTCCAGCTGAACTTCCTGAATTTCATCTTTTATAAAATTTGTACCAAATTCTTCTGCCTGTTTTCTCATTCTTTCGCTTAAGCTAGCACCAGTACAGTTTTCAATTGATCCGGGATAATTTTCTAATTCATCCGTAGTTGTTACCTGTCCGCCGTATTTTGCTCTTTCAATTAATAAAGTATCCATTCTTGATCTTGCAGCATAAAGTCCTGCAGATAGCCCTGCTGGTCCGCCGCCTATTATAATAGTGTCATAAACATGTGCCATTTATTTTCCTCCTTTTGTGTATAGGTTCATATTTAATTAATTACATGATAAATCATGTCATAATCTATAACTCTAAAATCTTCTAAAACTTGTTCACCCCATACAGCTCTTCCTATTTTTAAAAACTTTTCTGAAGTTATTATTGCCTCTTCAATAATTGTTAATGAGTCATAATCAATGTTACTATAATTATTTTTGCTTATTAAGATTGTTCTGTATGGTGTTTCATTAGGTTTTATGCTGCTCATCAATGGATGAGTGAGCAGCTTATGACCTTTATGTATATAGTCTCTAACTCTTTTCAGCACTGTCATGGTATCCTGACAAATAAATTCTACATCATAATATTTTTTTTCTAAATTTTCCTTAGATAAAGGATTGTTTGTTATTGCTATAAATGGTTCAATCATATTAAATTACCCCTTTAAAAATATAAAAACAGAGATAAAAGCCCAATGCTTTTACCTCTGTCTTATTAACCTGAGAGATTTACTCCTTCGGTGCTATGCTTTCCAGAGTTCTGTCCATTTTCGGTCCTTTTGCCTGAGAGCTTCGTATTATTTTTTGGATAATAATACTTATTCCTTCGGCTATCTAATTATTTAGATCATCTTCCGAAAACTTCATACAGTTCCATATTATATCTTTATATTCATTATATAATATCATTGTATAAAATTCTACAGCTAAAGACATACATACTATTTTATTTTTTAATAGCATCTATAATGTTTGTCAAATGATTAACATAAATATAATTGCATTAATAGTTTTCAATAAAAAATACTCCACATGCCCCAGGACCTGCATGCACTCCTACAACACATCCCACCTCACACTCAATAAACTTTCTATTTTCTTCATTTAAATCTTCTCTAAGAATATCTAGAATGTCTTTATTATGAACATGAAGTAGAATAGCCGCCTCTCCATCCTTTATACCAACTCTAGAAACGTAATCTAATATATATCTAATAGCCTTTTTACTTCCTCTTACCTTATCCTTTAATTCCATCTCACCATTTTCAACTGCTAATATTGGTTTAATGCCCAATATATTTCCAATAATACCTGCTGTTTTTGATAGCCTTCCACCCTTAACTAAATTGTCTAAAGTTTCAAAAGCTAATACACTTTTCACGTGGGGAATAGCTCTTATTATCTCTCTTTCAATTTGAAGTATATCTAAACCTTCATCCCTAAGTCTGCAAGCTTTAAGCACTAATAAGCCAAGACCTGAAGTAACATTGCAGCTGTCTATTATAACTATATCATCTGTTTCAAGCATATTTTTTGCTATACAGGCTGATTGGTATGTTCCGCTCATTTTAGATGATAAATGAATAGATACAATCTTATATCCAGCCTCTAAATAACTCTTATAGCATTCATAAAATCTCTGTGGATTTATTTGAGCTGTACCAGGGAATTCATCTATACTGTTCATTTTATTTAGCAGTTCATTTAAATTTATATCAATACCATCCCTAAAAGTATTTCCATTCATTGAAACTAGCAATGGAATGGCTTCAATATTATTTTCAGCCAGCAGTTTTGATGGTAAATCCGCAGTGCTGTCTGTTATTATTTTTATTTTGTCCATGGCCTTCACTCCCCTACTTCATATCGGGAAAACCAAGCTGCCTTAATGCTTCATAAGCAACTATAGCCACAGAATTTGATAGATTTAATGATCTTGTTGTAGTTTGAATCATCGGGACTCTTATACATCTTTCAGGATCACTTTCTCTAATTCTATCAGGTAAGCCAGCTGATTCTTTACCAAAAATAATGAAATCGCCTTCTTTATACGCAACATCAGTGTGAAACTTATTTCCATGAGTAGTGGAAAAATAAAAGTCAGCATCCTTATATTTTTCTCTGAGTTCATCATAAGATTCATAAATAGTTAAATCCAGGTACTTCCAATAATCTAAACCAGCTCTTCTCAAATGTTTTTCATCTAAACTAAATCCCAAAGGCTTTATTAAATGCAATTTACATCCTGTTAACACGCATGTTCTTGCAATATTTCCAGTATTTTGAGGAATCTCTGGTTCAAATAATACTATGTTTAAATTCAAGTCAGTTTACCCCCATTCAGTAATATATATTTATATAATATAACTAATACATTCATTTCCAAAGTACTTAATAACAATGTTTACAAAAAATTGTTTATTTGTTCTATATATTTGTGTATATACCATTTATTCATTTAAAATAAACTTTTCTATAGCCTTAGCTACTCCATGATTTGAATTGGTATCTGTAATATAATCCGCCTGGTTCTTAACATAATCAGGAGCATTTCCCATTGCTATACCAAGGCCTGCAAGTTTTATCATGGAAAGATCATTTTCACTGTCCCCTATGCAAACTATTGATTCTTTGTCTATATCATAATAATTTGCTAATACTTCAACGGCATGTCCTTTAGATACACTCTTATTCATTATCTCAAAATTGTTACTCCAGGAACTAACAACCTCAAACTCACCTAAATTTATTATTTCATTTTTAACTTTATTCAATTTAACATTATCTTTATCAACAGTAATGCATTTTACTATTTCTCCATCATACTGCTCAAACGTTTTTTCCCAATCATCAATTACATGAATTTTTATTTGCATATTCTCAGGTAAGCTTTTATTTGCCTTTGCATAAAATTCCGATGAATAAAGTATCTTTTCAGTTAAAAGTCCACCGCTGGTATTGAAATGAAAATATAAATTATTATTTTTCAAAATAGGTACGAGTTTTTTACACTGTGCTATTGATAAAACATTTTTATAAATTACTTCATCTCTGTCCTTCTCTCTTATATATGCACCATTAGAAGCTATTATAGGAGTTTTTATTTCCAAAATATCTGAATAATAATAAGCAGATGTAAATACTCTGCCAGTGCATATAGCTACCTTTACACCTTTTGCTACAGCTTTTTTAATTGCATTTTTGTTTCTTTCACTAATATTGTTTTCTCCATCCAGCAATGTGCCATCCATGTCCAAACACAATAATTTGTATTTCAAAATTCAACAATCCCTTCATTTGTTTATTACAGTCATTATTAATTATACCAAACTTTTTCAATAATTGTATCTGTATATTTGTTATCGATTATTATTGTCATCAATGTAATTTACGATACCTAAAGCAATGTTTTGTGCCATATTCATTATGGTATTATCATCCATCAATTTTTGTCTGTCATACATATTAGTAATATACCCGCATTCAATTAAAGCGCATGGAATATTTGAGTATCTCAAAACTGCTAGGTTTTGACTTTTGATGCCATTGTTTATCCAATTGCTTTCTTTACATATACTATTAACTATATCCTCAGCCAGTAACATTCTTTCCTTTGGCTGAGAATCATCAGGACTATAATAATAACCTGTTATTCCACTTATACCAGGATCCTTATAAGAGTTAATATGAATTGATATCATTAACTTTGCATTTGAGCTATTTGTAATTTCGCCAATCTTTTTTAATGGAATCAGGTCATCTCTATCTCTTGTGAGAACTATATTAAATCCTTTAGCTTCTAACTGCTTCTTTATATAATTAACTATTTTTAAATTTATATCCTTTTCATTTAAATTTTCATAGCTTGTCCCTTTATCAGCCCCACCATGTCCCGCATCTAAAACAATGGTAAACTTTTCATTTCCCTTACTTGAATTGGCATTTCTTTTTGATATTATTGTATTCTTTGCTAATACTATGTTCGATAACAAACCCACGTTCTTCTTATTCACCATTAAAGTACCATCAAATCTACTCACCATAATAAAAACTAAAGTAAAAAAAATGCAAGAAAAAATAAATCTTTTCTTGTCTGCAATTCTCAATACCCTCACCCCTTATATATTTGCTATTATTTTAATAATATACCAAATTATGTATATTTTCAATTCGTAATATTATTTTTCTATATTAAAAGTATAAGGGGTATCGCATAAATACTTTTAGTATTTTGCGATACCCCTATATTTTAAGTTTCATCAAAGAGTAAAACTATACTTATTTATTCTTTAAAATTTTTGTTTAACTTAAAGTATTATTGTTCAGCTAAGTTGGCCAAATTGTTAGTTAAAGAATTTAGACTTTGTATAGCTGCATCCATTTCCTGAAGTTTTGCAAGCTGCTCCTTAAAATTATCCGCAGAGGAATATACACTTGAGGCTATATTGTTTACAGATAGATTAATTTTACCTAATATATCGTTAATTTCATTTATTGATTTATTACTGGAGTTGGACAATTTTCTTATTTCATTTGCTACTACGGAAAAGCCCTTACCATATTCACCTGCCCTAGCAGCTTCTATTGCAGCATTTAACCCAAGTAGATTTGTCTGTGAAGCAACACCTTTTACAAAACCTATTACTTCATCTGAATTTTTTGTACTATTTTCAGCCTCTTCTACTTCAGATATTACCTTATCATTTGTAGACACAGTTTTCTCAATATCAGATGTTATAATTTTAGAAACTTCACTTATACTATTTACTGCATCACATACTTTTTGTGATAAGTCCTGAATTTCATAATGTCTTTTAAGGGATTTAACTAAGACTATACTTCCTATTATCTCATTTTGGTCATCCTTCACTGGTATTCCTGTGGCTTTTATTTCAACACCAAATACCTCTTTTGGTACTATTAATGATAAAATTTTCTTCGCCTTAATGCATTCATAAGCAGCTCCTCCTGGTCTCAGAGTATCTCCCGGAGAAGCACTCATGTCTATATTTTTGCTGTTTACAACCTTAATAAAATTAGTTAAATTTGACATAGTAAAAGCGATTTCATCATCAAAAAAATACTGCATATATGGTATAAGTTCATTAAATGCCTGCTGTAACTTGTTTTCTATTGTTATATCATTCATTTTTAAATTTGCTCCCCCAATGCTTTAAATTTAATAATAAATAAAATTTTACGACATAATATTCATAATTTACACAACAATGTAATTATACTGCTTTTATTGATAATTTGTCATCCTTAATTTATATATAAACAGCAAAAAAACAGATGTTATTAAACATCTGTTAATCTCAATTTGGTGCGGGTAACAGGACTCGAACCTGCACGGTTTCCCACTAATACCTGAAACTAGCGCGTCTGCCAATTCCGCCATACCCGCTTATGCTACAATATTATAGCATACTTTAATAATTAATAAAACAGCAGTTTCTAGTAAAAAATGAGTTTTTCTATATAATATCTAGGTTTACCTTGTGTTTTCTTCAAATATTCTTCTACTGAAATCATGTAGCTCTTTTTATCTACATTTACATTTTGTTTCCCCCCATAAAACTCTTCATAAGCAATTTTAACCAAAGAAACCATTTTAAATCTTAATTCTAATTCATTTATATTTGCCGCAAATTCCATATCACTGATATTGTCCTTTTTTATGATACCTGACCTTTTTAATCTTTTCAGCAATTGGTTATACATTGGTATTATACTTGTATTTCTAAGTATTGCTTTAGTTTTTACTACAATAAATATTGTCCTTATACATAATGACACAGCTAATACTGCCAATATTGATATTATAAAAATTATTTTCCTGTTAAATAAAGATTTACTGTTTGATTGATTTACATTATCATTTATATCTTTTGTATTTTGTTTTTTCTTAACTTGGTACTGTTTATTTTCTAATTCATTTTGAGCCTGTTCTTTTTTAAGCTGCTCCTCCTTTAGTATTAAATCTGTTGAATTTGGTACAGGATCTAAAATGGCCCACATATTCTTTGATGGTGATGCCAGAAATTCACACCATGCATGGGCATTTTTATTGCTTGCAACATAAAGTCCATCATTATCTCTTTTGTCTGTTATGTGAAATCCCTCCACATATCTCGCTGGTATGCCGGCAATTCTGCACATAATAGTGGCTGCAGTGGCAAAATATGTACAGTAACCTTTTTTTTCTGTAAAGAGAAAGTAATCTAAAAATTCCTGTCCCTGAGGTACTTCTGAAACATCTAATGTATACTTATAATTAAGAGAAAGATAATCAAAAATTGCCTTTGCTTTATAATAGCTTCCCTGTTTATCTTTTGTTATGTTATTTACCAATTCAATAGTTCTATTGCTAATATTGTCAGGCAGCTGAAGAAACTCTTTATACTGTGAACGAACCTCTTCTCCTTTTTCCTTTGCACTGTTGTCAATTGTAGCATTGTATTCTCTAGACATTATTTCACTTATATAATTACTGCTTGGAAAATTTATAAACAGGTTATCTGCCATATCTGAGCTTCCATAATATTGAATATTATAAGATTTATTTACAAGTCCGCTGTTAATATAACTTCCATATTCATCTACAAATGCCTTTCCATCCTCACTTACTATGATGTTTTTTGTGTATCTTGGTACAAATAATGTGGAACTTCTAAGCTCATCTGGGTAAATTGTTAACCTTTTTTCTCCATTCAGCGGTTCTATGAAACCTTCAGTATACTTTGGCACCTTTTCCTGATCTACATAATTATTTTTTATTTTTTTCCATGAGAATCCATCATATTTATCTTTAACTGATCCAGTAAAATACATTGGCTTGTTTTCATCATTTTCTTCATCAAATTTTATTTTAAAGGCAGTTAGGTCATTAACACTAACTGGTCCTCCAAGTTTAATATTACTATCACTATATCCTGCAAAAGATATATTATATTTATTTTTTATATCTCCCTCAGATTTCTTATTAACTGCGAATTTATTTTGCAGCTTAGTTATTATACTGCCATCGTACTTACCTAAAAAATTCTGCGGGAGCATCCTGCTTAGACCTGAAATTATTATGCTGCTTATTATTATATATATGAATACATTATTAAAGGAATTATTTGTATTAACCCCAATTTTCTTAAGTTTTCTTTCGTTTTCTTTATATTTATTAGAAGCATAGGTTATCAAACTAATCATTAAAAACTTAAAAAGATTATTTTTAACCTGCTGATCATAACCTGTATACCAGTAACTTAGCATTACTATAAAGGTTATTACCATAATGAAATTTTGAAATTTCTTATGAGTAAACACCAAGACTATAAGAGAAATAATTGGCAATAAAACAGCAACAAAAGGACTATATAAATTATAATCAGCATCAGTTCCATTAAATATGGAATTCCCTATGTTAGCAGCGTTGTTAACATAAAGTTGAATAATACTATTAATATTTACTCTGTAATGAATAAATAATATAATTAATATTAAAATTCCAGTTGTAAAATATATTCTATGTTTTCTTGTTTTCAATATATCCCTATAAAGAATCCACATTAATATACTAGATATGTATATTAATGTTACTGACCCAAAGCTAAAATTATTTATTTGGAAGCAGCTGCTCATTACACTTAAATTAAAAATAATATTAATATACACTAATATAATAAAAACCATATTATCCTTAACTGTATTCACCCTTACACCTCTCTTTAGTGCAAATTACCAAACAAGCTCATTAAAATTTATACAATCTATTTGAGAATTTTTAATTACATTTACATAATTTAAGTCCCTGGGATTTTCTCCAATATAAATTACAGTAACTCTATAACCCATATCCATAATATTTATAATACAATTTGTAAATCTTTCATCTACCTTATGCGTCATTATTCCCAACCAGCTGCTTTTATGAATATTTTCCAAATTTGAGTATATAAATTTGATATAATCCATTTTACCTTGACTTTTATTAACAAGAAAATAGTCCATAAGTGAATTGAATTCTTCTCTATTTTCTATTTGAAACTTTTGAAATGAACTGTTATTAATGTATATATCACAGGTTATATCTCTTATTTGCATATTGTTTATTACAGAAACACATGCATCTACTATCTTTTCTTCAATTATATGTCCATTTTCAATGAAATAGTCATCTTGATTCATATTAAACAGTAATGTGCATTTTTCTCCAGATACATTATCGTAATTTTTAACGTATAGTTGTCCGTATTTTGCACTGACTTTCCAGTGAACTCTTTTTAAACTGTCTCCCTCATTGTATTTTCTAATGTCTTTTATAGTGGATATATCCTCAAGAGTGCCCTTAAAGTTTACAATATTTCTTATTAAGTCATATCCGTTAACTTGAATGTCCTTAATATCTGATATTTTAGGATATACATTAATGACCTCATCAAACTTAAAATATTTTCTTATTTCAAAAATGGAAAATAAATCGGACATATTTATATCATTATCTCCTAGATTGTATATTCCCCTTACTTTAAAATTTAATTTTCCATTTATTATCTTTTTCTCGTCAATGTTTAGGCTTATGGATTGTCCTTTATATTTTGGCTCTAAATCAGCTAATACTCTATTTTTTATGGTCAAATAAGGTATAGGAAGTAAAGTTAAATTTTCAATAATTAACCTGTACTCTCCTTCCTCACCGCAGTAATATAAATTTCTATTCATTTCAGTTTTCATATATATGCCATTTTTCATCTTTACTACATATAAGACTCCAATGAAAAATAACAACAGGAAACAATACAATACAGCATAGGGTAGATTCCCCCCCTGTGAATAAGCAAATATCAGTGCACAAATCATTAAGATTGCAAATTTTTTATCTATTTTAAACATTGCACCACCATCCATAACAATATTATTTTATTCTTGGAACAGGCAAAGTCTTCATAATATCATCAATAACATTCTTCGTAGTATAATTGTTTGACTTAGCCAGGGAAGATGATCTCAATCTATGTTCTAAAACAATATTCACATTTTCCCTTACATCCTCAGGGATTATATAATCTCTGCCATCTATAAATGCATTAGCTTGAGATATTCTCAGTAAAGCCAGTGAAGCTCTAGGACTAGCCCCTAAAATTAAAAATTTGTTATTTCTTGTGGCATCAACTATATTGGCAATATAATCATATATTTCTTTTGATGCAGAAACCTGCCTTACTTTTTTCTGTATAATTAATATATCTTCGGCATCAGCTACAGTTTCTAAACTTTTCAAAGGCTCATCATTTATATAAGTGCTTAAGATTTTTGTTTCATACATCTTGTCAGGATAACCAAGTTTAACCTTAATCATAAACCTGTCTAGCTGGGCTTCAGGTAATACAAATGTGCCTTCATATTCTACAGGATTTTGGGTTGCCATAACTATAAAAGGCTCTTTCATTTCATATGTGTTATTGCCTTCTGATACCTGTTTTTCTTCCATCACTTGCAGCAGTGCAGATTGAGTTTTAGGTGATGTTCTATTTATCTCATCAGCTAATAGTATATTGCAAAATACAGGTCCTTTTTTGAACTCAAATTCCATAGATTTTTGATTATAAATTGAAATTCCAGTGATATCAGATGGCAGCAAATCTGGTGTAAACTGAATTCTATTATAAGAGAGATTTACAGATTTTGATAATGCTTTTACTAGAGTAGTCTTGCCTACTCCGGGTACATCTTCTATTAGTATATGTCCATTACCAATTATTCCTTTTAGTATATTATATATTTCATATTCCTTCCCTATAATTACTTTTTCAATATTAAGTACAATTTTATTTATAATACCCCTTTCGTCCATTTATACCTCTCCTTCTCAAATAAAACATTTAAATTATATTATCTGAATTTTGTTTAACATATATAATTATATATTCTATTAAAATCTCCTCTTTTTTTATGAAAAAATATAAATATATATTAAAAAAGAAGCTAGGCTAAGCCTAACTACTTTTTTGTCCCTCTCTTTATTTGAGCATCCACTGGTTTGTAATAATCATTTGATATCAAATCTGTAGAGATTACATTTCCATTTTGTATAGTTTTCTTGTATACCCTAACCCTGTATCCAGTAAAAGGCTTTTGTATAGTTTCTGTCTGCCCTATTGGCATTGTGGGGTCATCGATATATTTTACATTTGGCTGTATAGTTTCATATACATCATTATAGATATCATAAGTCCTGCCTTTTAATGATGAATTTGAGTATACAATAAAGCTTACATTGGTTCCATCTGCTCTTCCAGCTATATACATTGGATAGCTTAAGGTATTAGTAAATTTATAGTCCAAGTTTCCATAATCTACTGTAGCATCCATGCCTAAACCTATATATGCAGAAGGAAGGGTATGATGAGACCTTTCTGTTGCTGTAACATTTGCCCTTAATACTGTGTTATACAATGTGGTTGATACCTGGCAAATTCCTCCTCCAAAATCATCTACTACTTGTGTTCCTACAATAACGTGGGCTGATTTATATCCCTTTTCCGCAGTTCTTTTTCCCAACACACCATTAAAGCTAAAGCTGTCCCCCGGCATTAATACAGTGCCGTCAATGCCTCTTGTTGCTAATGCAATGTTATTAGCTCTTTCAGCTGGAGATATGCTCCCATAGTTTGTGGAAAATGTAGAAATAGCACTATCGATGGTTTTTAATTTATCACTAGTAACCTTTGGCTGTACCTCTTCAGTTGCAGCCTCAATATTCACATCTGGTCCTAAATCACCATTTATATTATTCAAAATATCCTTTTCAAGCTTGTCGCTCAGAAGTTTTACTCCTTTAACTTCCGGATTTATTTGAAATGATGATCCAACCAATTTGATGGAAGCATTTACTGGATCTTTATTAACATCCTTTTCTATTGTGCTTACAATGTCCTTAACAGGCTTTGAATCATAAGTAAAACTTAATTTAAAATTTTTCATTGAAGATCTTTTTATTAAATTATACTTTGAGAAAAAAGATACATTCTTTCCATAATTTAAAGCCTGGTTAACTACTTCATCAACATTATACTTTGGGATGAGTTTCGAATAATTTAATGTATAAGTTCTTTTTAAAGCTTTAATATTTACTTTCTTATTTGGGATAACATCGCTGTAATTTTCCTTTAACATTTGTGCAGCTTGTTCTTTTGTCTTCCCAGATAAGTCAATGCCTTCTATTTTAATACCCGGATAAATTATATTATTCCACGCTTTAACACTATTATATATATATGCTGAATAAAAACCTACAGACCCAAAAGCAATCAATACTACTAATATTAGTGGAATTAAGACTTTTTTGTTTTTCAACTATATCACCTCTTCTCATTAAATAATTATACTATAAAACTAATTATGTTTGTATATTATTTACCCTGTTTTGTCATTTATAATATTATAATATTATGGTAAAATTAAGAAGTAAAAATTTCTTTACAATTATATTAATTTTTATTTGAATAGGGGTGTTTATATGAATTATGACGTAGAAAAAATAAAAGAATATCTTAAAAAAATTTTAACTATACCCAGCCCGACAGGATATACTTCTAAAATTATGGACTATCTAAAAGCTGAGCTTTCTTCAATGAATATTTCATATTCAACAACAAATAAAGGGGCTCTAATTATAACTTTAGACGGGGAAGATCATGATTATCAAAGAACACTATCTGCCCATGTTGATACACTTGGGGCTATGGTTAAGGGTATAAAAAGTAGCGGTGCCTTATCTCTTGTTCCTCTTGGAGGGTTTATGATGAATTCTATAGATGGGGAAAATTGTACTGTTGTTACAATGGATAAAAAAGAATATAGTGGCACAATTCATACTATTAAGCCATCAGTACATATTAGCGGTGATGAGGCAAAAGAGCTTAAAAGAACACCTGAAAATATGGAAGTAATACTAGATGAAAAAGTTTTTAATTCTAAAGATACTGAAAAATTAGGAATTAATGTTGGGGATTTTATATGTTTCGATACTAGAACCACTATTACAGAAAATGGTTTTATTAAAAGCAGACATTTAGATGATAAGGCTAGTGTAGCTATATTATTATATGCAATTAAATATATTAAAGAAAATAATATTAAGCTTCCTTATGCAACCAATATATTTATTAGCAATTATGAAGAAGTTGGTCATGGTGCAAGTTTTATACCTGAAAACACTAAGGAGTTTTTATCTGTAGATATGGGTGCACCTGGACTTGCTCAGAATTCATCAGAATATAGTGTTTGTATATGTGCAAAGGATTCTTCAGGTCCATATGATTTAGAATTTAGAAATAAATTAGTTAATCTATGTAAGGAAAATAATATTTCAAATAAAATAGATATTTATCCTTTTTACGGGTCTGATGCTTCTGCAGTAGTTCGTGCTGGATGGGATGTTAAGACAGGTTTGATAGGAACCGGCGTATTTGCATCTCATGCCTATGAGAGAACTCATATGGATGGAGTTTTAGCTACATTGGATTTAGTGATTAAATATTGCCAGAATAAATAACTTTTAAGCTTTCTTTATTAGAATTTATCATTCTAATAAAGAAAGCTTTTTTATAATATTTCCTACTATTTTTTAAATACTTGGGCAATAGATTCTTCAAATGGTGGTGTTAATATTCCCTTTTCCGTGATTATCCCTGTAATATACTTATTTGGAGTTATGTCAAAGGCTGGATTAAAAGCAGTTGCCTTTGCTGGTGCTGTTCTAACCCCAAATAGTTCTTTAACCTCATTCTGGTCTCTTTCTTCAATTTTTATTTCACTGCCATTTCTTAAATTAAGGTCTATAGTTGAAAGAGGAGCAGCAACGTAAAAAGGAATTCTATTCTCCTTGGCTAAAACTGCTACAGAATATGTTCCTATTTTATTTGCAGTGTCACCTTTTGATGTTATTCTATCTGCTCCAGTAATAACTAAATCAATTTTCCCAAGCTGCATAGCATACCCTGCCATATTATCGCATAAAAGGGTTGTTGGTATATTGTCCTTCATTAATTCCCAACAGGTAAGTCTTGCTCCCTGAAGCAATGGCCTAGTTTCATCAGCATATACATGTATATGCTTTCCGGAACTATGAGCAGCTCTTATTACTCCCAGAGCTGTGCCATACCCTGCAGTAGCAAGTGCTCCTGCATTACAATGAGTAAGAATATTAGCTTTGCCAGGTACAATTGCATTTCCATATTGGCCCATATACTCATTACACTTAATATCATATTTATAAATAGTGTTTGCTTCTTCAAGCAATAAATTTTTTATGCTCTCTCTATCCATATTATTAATACTGTTAAACTTATTTTCCATTTTATTTAGTGCCCAGAATAAGTTTACAGCTGTTGGTCTAGTTTCAGATAAATCTTTAATAGCATTTTTTATAAAATAATTGTACTCCTTATCACTTTTACACTTGCTGGCCTCTAAAGCTGCCAATACTACACCATAGGCAGCAGAAACTCCTATTGCAGGCGCCCCTCTTACAGCTAACTCTTTTATAGCCTTACAAAGCACAGTGTATTTGCTGCATACTATATATTCTTCTTTTTCAGGAAGTTTAGTACAATCTATTAAAAATAACTTATCATCCTTCCATTGGATGGTGTTTACATTTCCCATTTTTTACCCCCATTTTAATTTTAATTTACTTTAATTTAGAGCTAACTTGTGAAATAATAAATATAAAAATATAAATTCGAGGTGTTATAATTGTCAAATGAAAAAAATATAGAAATTGAAGTTGGAGAATTATTAATAGAAAAAAATTTAACTGTTTCCACTGCTGAATCCTGTACAGGCGGTCTTTTAGCAGCTACTTTAATTAACTATCCTGGTATCTCCTCATGTTTTATGGAAGGTGCCGTAACTTACAGCAATGATGCAAAAGTTAAAAGGTTAAATGTAAGTATTACTACCCTTGAACAATATGGCGCTGTTAGTGATGAAACTGCCAGAGAAATGGCTTATGGCATTGCGATGTCAGCTGGTACTAATATTGGTATATCCACAACAGGCATAGCTGGTCCCGGCGGCGGAACAATAGAAAAACCTGTGGGATTAGTTTATGTTGGTTTGTATATTAATAATAAGTTAATCTCTAAAAAGCTTAATTTATCCGGTACAAGACAGAATATTAGGAAAGAGACTGTGGATATTGCACTTAATTTACTTAAGCAGCAGTTACTATTACAGGAAAATTAATTTTAATCTTCCTGTAATAATTTTTTTTCTAGGAAATTAAGGTTTTTCTGGCACAGTTTTTCTATTGGGCATTGGTCACATTGTGGTTTTCTTGATTTGCATATACTCCTGCCATGCCATATTAAATAATGATGTGAATCACTCCACATATTTTTTGGTATATTTTTCATTAATTGTTTTTCTACTTCCTCTGGCGTTTTTCCTTTTGCCAGACCTATTCTGTTTGAAACTCTAAAAACATGAGTATCTACAGCAATAGCTGGAGTTCCGAAAGCGTTAGACATAACTACATTTGCAGTTTTTCTTCCTACACCTGGAAGCTTAATTAAATCTTCCATATTACTTGGAACCTGCCCATTGTAGTTTTCTATAATATCCCTGGTAGTACCAAGTATATTTTTACTTTTATTCTTATAGAACCCACAGCTTTTAATCTTCTCTCCAAGCTGCTCCTGGGATAATGTTATCATTTTTTCAGGTGTATTATATTCCTTATATAATTCTGAAGTTACCATATTGACTCTAACATCAGTGCACTGAGCACTAAGTATAGTGGATATAAGAAGTTCATATGGCGATGTAAAATTAAGAGCACATTTTGCATCAGGATATGTTTTACTTAAAATTTCTAAAATGCTGTTAATTTTGTCCTTTTTCAATATTCTCACCTCAAATTTATTTTAGCACAAATCATTACATTAACATAATTATTAACGGATTATATGTGTTTTAAACATAAAAATTAGGATGCTGTAATACTACATTACAACATCCTTAACTAATTTCTAATTATCTAACATCTAACTTTTTTCTTAGCTTTTCCAGCATATTTACTGTCATAGAATCTAAATCGTATTCAGCCTTAAATCCCCATTCCTCTTTGGCTGCACTGTCATCCAGTGAATTAGGCCATGAATCTGCAATAGCCTGCCTTACCGGGTCCACATTATAATCCATAGTAAAATCAGGTATACATTTTTTTATTGATTCATAAATATGCTCAGGTGCAAAACTCATAGCAGTTATATTAAATGCATTTCTATGAATCAATTTTGCTGGGTCTGCTTCCATCAAAGTAACAATTGCCTTTAATGCATCAGGCATATACATCATATCCATATAAGTTCCTTTGTTTATATAACTTGTATATTTATGATTTTTAATGGCCTCATAATATATATCCACTGCATAATCCGTTGTCCCTCCGCCAGGAAGGGTTTCATAAGAAATAAGCCCAGGAAATCTTACCCCTCTGGTATCAACTCTAAATTTATTATAATAATAGTCGCATAACAGTTCTCCAGATACCTTTGTTACTCCGTACATTGTTTCAGGTCTTTGCAGTGTGTCTTGAGGTGTTTTATCCTTTGGTGTTGATGGGCCAAAACAGCCGATGGAACTTGGAGTAAAAAAGGAACATTTTAATTCTCTAGCCACTTCAAGGGCATTAAATAATCCCCCCATGTTTATATTCCATGCCAATTGAGGTTTTGCCTCTGCTACTGCTGATAATAGTGCCGCCAAGTGTACTATTGTATCCACCTTATATTTTCTTGCTACATCTGCTATTTCATCAGGATGCATAACATCAACTATTTCAAATGGTCCTGATTTAATTACTTTACTTTCGTCTAGCCTTCTTAAGTCTGTTGCTATAACGTTATCATTTCCATAAATTCTTCTCATGTACATGGTTAATTCAGAACCAATCTGTCCTAGTGCTCCTGTTAGCATTATTCTTTTCATTATAGATACCCCCACAATTCAGTTAATAGTTGAAAGTTAACAGTTAATCCTCAATTAAATAATTTTCATTTCCCTTCCTACTTTTTTATATATGGAAATAGCTTTATCTAACATTTCCTTTGAATGTGCTGCTGTTGGCATATTTCTAACTCTTGCTGTTCCTAATGGCACTGTTGGAAATACGATTGACTTTGCATAAACTCCCTGTTCAAAAAGTCTTTTACTGAATTGCTGAGCTGTTTCAGCCTCTCCCAAAATACAAGGTGTAATAGGAGTTTCACTGTGTCCAATATCAAAGCCTAATTCCTTTAATTGTTTCTTTAAATATCTTCCATTTTCCCAAAGCTTATCCACTAGCTCTGTACTTTCTGATAAAATATTTATTGATTCAATACATGCACCTGCTGCACCAGGTGTTAATGATGTAGAAAATAAGAAAGGTCTTGCTCTAACTTTTAGCCAATCTATTAAATCCCTTGAGCCTGCCACATATCCTCCAACTACACCAATAGCCTTTGATAAGGTACCAATTTGAAAATCTATTTTATCTGACAGTCCAAAATGCTTTACTGTTCCTGCTCCTTTTCCAAGTACTCCTGATCCATGAGCATCATCCACATATGTGATTAAATTAAACTCTTCAGCTATTTTTACAATTTCGGGAAGTTTAGCGATGTCACCATCCATTGAGAAAACTCCATCAGTTATTACCATTATTTTGCCATATAGTCCGCTGTCCTTTGCTTCTTTTGCCTTTTCTCTTAAATCTTCCATATCTGAATGCTTAACTCTAATGATCTTGGCACCGCTTAACCTGCATCCATCAATAATAGATGCATGATTTAGTTCATCTGATAGTATAGCATCATTTTTATTCATAACTGCAGAGATTGCCCCCATATTGCAGTTAAATCCAGATTGAAAAGCAATTGCTGCTTCCGTATGCTTAAATTTAGCAAGTTTTGCTTCCAATACTTCATGTATATCAAGAGTCCCATTAATTGTCCTAACTGCACCTGCTCCTGCACCATATTTTTTTGTTGCTTCAATAGTTGCATTTATTAATCTAGCATTAGTTGCCAATCCTAAATAGTTATTAGACGAAAGATTGATAAGTTCTTTCCCATCAATGATAATAATTGGTCCATTGGCTCCTTGTAGAGGGTTAATTTGATTGTAGAGTCCTTTACTCTTCAAGTCCTCTAAACCTTCCTTTAAGAATTTCTCCAGAGACTTACTTCCCATTTCAATTCCTCCCTAATAAAATTATAATTATTATAATATACTTACTTGTTATAGATTATATGAAATGAAGCAATTTGTTTATACCATATATAAAATGAAAGTATAATTTCATTTTATATATAGTATTCTCTATTAATTGATAAAATCCTCTCCATTTTTTGAATTATTAAATAAATTTAAATATGTAGAATATTAAAAATTTAAATAGATATAATAAAAAACTCTAATAGTAATTTATTAGAGTTTTTGCATTTTAATTCTTTATATTATTTGTATACACCTTTATAATTATCAGGCAATAAGTTTGCTATTTGTTTCATCAAATATGTAACACATCTATTTTCATATGTGTGTCTTTCTTCGTTCAGTTCTTTTTCCGGTATTTCAATTTTATCTCCAATTGTAACAGTTACATCTGCATAATGAAATTTCTCTGCACCCATATCGGATTTGTTGATTGGTAAAAGGTTCTCTGTACCTGTTATAGCCACTGGCACTATATTAGCCTTTGAAAGTTTAGCAATTAAAAGCACACCCTTTTTAGCTTCAATTAAACCTCCAACTCTACTTCTTGTACCTTCTGGAAATATAAGTACATTTTTACCTTCTTTTAAAGTTTTTATTATTTTTGATATAGCATCTTTATCTGCAGTGTTTGGTTTTATAGGAATAGTCTTAGTTATATTTACACCTAAACTTGTCAGAGGGTTGTTTGAAAGCTTTACCCCCGCTACAAAGGTTAAATCCTTTTCTTTAATAACTTTATTTAATACCAAGGCATCTGAATTACTTAAATGATTGCAAATAAATAAAGTAGGGTTAGGAAAATCAGATAACTTTTCCTTTCCACTTACTTTTATATTCGCATATTTATCAACATAGCCATTCAGTAATTTTCTGGATAAACATCTCAAAACTCCCTTAGGCAAATGAGCTATTATTTTAACTAATATGGGAGAAATCATATTTATACTCCACCTTTCATTTAAAACTAATTTTATATACCCTCTATTAAAATTAGTGTATATATAAATTATAAATTGAAAAGCTTTAAAAGTCTATTATTATAATCCTTTACATATGGTGAATTTATGTTATCAGCACCATAAAATGGGCCATATTTTACCATATAATTAATTAATGCGTTTCTTATTAACATGTTTTTCCCTCTCCACCCGCAAGATGTAATTTTGTATTTTTCATTAAAAGCCTTATTATCCATCCTAACCACCTGCTCTAGGTCTATGTTTTCCATATGTTCTAATGGCTTGAATTCTTTTAACTTTGAAAATTTAACTTCTTTATTATATGGGCATGCCATTTGACAGCTGTCACATCCAAATACTCTTCCGTTTAATTTTTTAAACCATTTGTCCTCAATATGCTTTTTTTGAGTAATGTATGATAAACATATATTAGGATTACAATATTTTTCATTTATTGATCCGGAGGGACATTTGCTGAAACACTCATTACAATTTCCACAGCCAATATCTAATTCTTTACTTTCTTCTATTTCTAAATCAGTAATTATTTCGCCTAAGAATACAAAGGATCCATACTTTTCCGTTATGATCATATTATTCTTCCCAATAAACCCAATTCCACTTAAATTTGCAATATATCTTTCTGGAAGTGGATTGTTATCTACAAATGCTAATGCAGTTCCCCCTAAGCTCTCAATAAAACACACTATTTTATCTAAATAACTTCTTATAACCTTATGGTAATCCTCTCCACGAGTATACCTCGAAAAGTAAAATTCTCCGTTAGGGAGTAAATTATAAATATAGGGAAAGGCAATAGAAATTATTGTCTTTCCCTGATCCATTAGCAAATTTGGATTTATTCTTTTGTTTATTTCTTTTTCCTCGAACTCATTTTCTAAATTCATATTTTTTCTATATTTAAAAAAACTCTCTAATTCCCAAAATACCCTGCATTTTGTAAATCCCACTAGATCTAGGTTTAAGCTATTACAAAATTTTATTATCTGTTCCTTTTTATCCAATTTGCTCACCCTTATCTATATTACCATATCATTATAAATTTTTCTCAAATTACCCTTATAGTCTTTTAGTTCTATTACTGAACCCAATTTAGGATAAACTATCCTGGCAGGTATGCCAACTGCGGTTGTTCCTGAAGGTACATCCTTTAGTACCACAGCATTGGCTCCAACCTTTGAATTGTCACCTATATATATAGGGCCTAATATCTTAGCACCGCTTCCTACAATAACATTATTCCCCACAGTAGGATGTCTCTTCCCCTTTTCTTTTCCTGTTCCTCCTAAAGTTACTCCATGGTATAGTGTAACATTGTCACCAATTTCTGCAGTTTCACCTATTACTACCCCCATACCATGATCAATAAATAATCCCTTACCTATTATGGCTCCAGGATGGATTTCTATTCCAGTAAAAAATCTTGCCATTTGAGAAATCAACCTTGCTAAAAAATACATTTTAGCATTATATAACCTGTGAGCAATTCTGTAAGCTATTAAAGCATGAAAAAAAGGATAAAGCAGCATAACCTCTAATACACTTCTGGCAGATGGATCATTTTTAAGAGCATTGCATAAATCATACTTTATAGTTTTAAACAAATTGTATCACCTCATAAAATATCTATTAATCATAAAGTCCAGCTGAAATATATTTTTCTCCTCCATCAGGAGCTACAGTAACAACTTTCTTACCGCTGCCAAGTTTTTTAGCTATTTTTACGGCTGCAGCAATATTGGCACCAGAAGATACACCAATTAAAATTCCTTGTTCTTTTCCAACTAACCTAGCATAATGATATGCTTCCTCATTAGATATAGTTAAAATTGAATCAACAACTTTTTCATCATATATATCTGGAACAAAACCTGCACCTATACCTTGAATCTTGTGTGGTCCTGGCTGTCCTCCGCTTAGCACTGGTGAAGTTTCAGGTTCTACAGCAACAATTTGTACTGAATTTAACTTTTCCTTAAGCTTCCTTCCAACCCCTGTTATGGTTCCGCCAGTTCCTACTCCAGCAACAAATGCCTGAAATTCAGGAATTTCCTTTAAAATTTCATCAGCTGTTGTCTCGTAATGCTTTGCTGGGTTTGATTCATTCAAAAATTGTTGTGGTATAAAATATCCCTTATTTTCTTTTACTAATTCTTCAGCTTTTTGAATTGCTCCTTTCATTCCCTTTGAGCCTTCTGTTAATACCAATTCAGCTCCATATGCCTTTATAAGGCTTCTTCTTTCAACAGTCATTGTATCTGGCATAACAATTATTACTCTATATCCCTTTAATCTTCCTACCAAGGCAAGTCCTATACCCGTATTTCCACTAGTTGGCTCAACAATAACTGAATCTGGTTTTAATAATCCTTTCTTTTCTGCATCCTCAATCATACCTAAAGCAATTCTATCCTTAATGCTTCCGCCTGGATTATATTTTTCAAGTTTTACATATATATCTGCAGTGTCTTCACCAAAAACTTTCTTTAATTTTAATATAGGTGTGTTACCTATTAAATCTAATACATTATCATAAATCATAATTTAATCCTCCAAAATAATTTTTAAATAATTTACTTTACAAATTTTATCCTACTTAAAATTAATATTAGGCGGCCAACCTAATTTTTAATTCTAAATAAAACAAAAAACCTCATCTCCACTATAGAGACGAAGTTATATTCGCGGTTCCACTCTAATTAGATTTAAAAAATCCCTCTTTATCAAGCACAGCGCTATGCTCTATCACTATAACGGGTGATGCCGTTGCAGCCTACTATAATTTCGGTGCACTACTCCAAAGGGCACTTCTTATAAACTTTCTATAGAAATCATCTCAGCATAAGATTTCCTCTCTGCATATTCCATTTACAATACTTTCCTTCTTCTAAGTATTTCCGAGTGTTTTACTATGAATTTATATTTTTATTATATGCTATTTTTAAAATTTGTCAACTTTTTTTAATAAATTTAATTATTTAATTTTATCTGCAAAATCTGTGCTTACCTATAATTTTAATAAGAGGTCTGCTCCATATCCATGAACTTGTTGCAGTAGCTGGATTGAAATAATAAATGGCTCCTCCAGAGGGATCCCATCCATTTAACGCATCTCTAGCTGCATTTATAGAACTCTGCTTAAGATTTGCCTCTATTTGCCCATCAACAGTAGCTGTAAATGCTCCTGGTTGATATATAACTCCGGCAACTGTCCTTGGAAATTTAGCATCTCTAGTTCTATTTAAAACCACTGCTCCCACTGCTACTTGGCCTTCATATGGTTCTCCTCTTGCCTCACCGTTAATTAATCTTGCCAAAAGCATCAAATCTTGATTATTTGCATTATAGGAACTCCCACTATTCCCCGAGGCAGCTCCGGTATTAATTCCTAATGCCTGAAGAGTTGAATTTCCTGTAATTCCGTCAACATTTAATCCATTGGAACTTTGAAAATACTTTACACCGGTATATGTTCTATATCCATAAATCCCATCAACACTGCCTGTATAGTATCCCCATGCCTTAAGTCTTCTCTGTATTTCCATAACAGTGTCTCCTCTGGAACCATAGTAGTATGCAACAGCTCCAACAGGATTAACAAACTTGGCTGTATATAAATCAGTTATAAAATACGTACTCATTATGACCATTAAATATAAAATTATCCTCTTCCAGCCAAAAAGTTTTTTTATCATCCACACACACCTCTTTTACCAACTAATTAATTCTATTTTGTGTATGTGAACGGTAAAAAATACATTAAAGTTTAGTTTTATTTTATAAAAAATTCATTATAAATGCTAATATTGTAAGTCCTACTATAAGTGCAACCGTGGCTTTAGAAATAAAATTCTGCATTTTAGAATTAACATAGTCCCCCATTACTTCTTTATCATTAACTAATTTAATCATGAATATTAAAACTACAGGGCACAAAACTCCTGCAATCTGCTGAGTAACTAAAATTATGGAAATTAGTGATACCTTTGGTAATAATACAATTAAGGCACTTACCAAAAGCATAAATAAAAATAATGAGAAAAATGCTGGTGCTTCTTTAATTTTATTATCCAATCCGCTTTCAAAACCGAAAGCTTCACAGACTGCATACGCAGTGGATAATGGTATTATGCAGCAGGCTAAAAATGACGCTCCGAAAAGCCCTATAGCAAACAATATAAATGAATAATTTCCTGCCAATGGTTTAAGGGCTAGTGCTGCATCCTGTGCAGTAGAAATATTAATTCCTGCCTTATGTAATGTTTCAGCAGTACAAACAGTAATAAAAAGTGCAGTTAGTATACCCCAAAAAGTGCCAAGATAAACATCCATTTTTTCATATTTATATTCTTTAAGTGAGATTCCCTTATCAACCACTGACGATTGTAAATAAAATTGCATATAAGGAGTGATTGTAGTGCCCACCATTCCTATTAAAACAAGAAAATAATTTTTATCAAAATCAGCCTTTGGCTGAAATACATTTGAAAGTACTGAGTTCCAATTTGGTTTTAACATAAATGCAGTTATAACATAACTGAAAAATGTAAGTGTCAATAACAAAAATACTTTTTCAGCCTTAGAATAAGTTCCCCTAGTTAACAAAAGCCATATAATCAGTGTAAAAAAAGGTATAGTAATATACTTGCTTATATTAAACAATTCCAGGCTTGCAGCTATACCTGCAAAGTCTCCTATACAAACGCCTAAATTTGCAGTGAGCAAAATAATCATTGCAAAAAAAGCCCACCTTACTCCAAATCTTTCCCTGATTAAATCAGATAATCCTTTACCAGTGACAACTGCCATTCTGGCATTCATTTCCTGAACCACTGCAAGGCCAATGGCAATGGCAAACATTCCCCACAGCATTGAGTATCCATATTGGGCTCCAACTACAGAATAAGTTGTAACTCCACCTGCATCATTTCCCGCATTAGCTGTAATTATTCCAGGGCCTATAATGCTTAATATCATAAATATTTTCTTTTTAGCTTTCATTTATATCCCTTCTTTCTAGCCAACCTTTTTAAATCTTTTTCTCCAAGTTGGTACCAGTATATCTTCCACAATATCGTTCATAATAATTATTCCGCATAATTTTTTATT
>JAQSXU010000219.1 GCA_029256485.1 Clostridiaceae bacterium | reverse complement strand
CTATCGATTGGAGAAGTTGCAGTTGGTGAATTTGTAGTGGTAACAATAGTTGGAGTACCAGTTATAAAGTTGATACAAAATAAATATCATGGATTATCTATAAAATATAATTAATATTAGTTAAGTTAGAAAATTACGTTTTACTTATATAATGAAAACTATAAAATACACTGCCCTTACTTAATTGTAGGAGGCAGTGTATTTTTGTGGTGTATTTAAATTTATATATTGCACATTTTTTTACTTATAACTATTAATTCTATTTTCATTTTATGCAATATACATTATTGTTTAAGGTGTAGTTTATTGGATTTGTTATTAATACATAAAAGTCAGGGAGCAAAAATTGCACCCCACTATTATTTTTTTATTGATATTATTAAATCAAGAAATGATAGTGAAAACATTTACTGAAAGAAGAGAGGTACCTTGGATTATGAATATTAATAGGTTAAGTTTATTAAGTTCATTGTTTTCAGTGATCAATGAGAATAATCAGGAAGATTCAAACTATGTGTTAGCTCATTATTTTCTGGAACACTATCATAGATTATCAGAATTGAATATTTATGAAGTTGCTGCAGATTGTTTTGTTTCACGTTCAAGTGTAAGGCGTTTTTGTAAATCTATAGGATATGAAAATTTCTTGGATTTAAAGACAGCATTTAGTGAATATGATGATCAATATTCTCACTATATGATACATGTTAATAGAGAGAATTATAGAGAAACTTTGACTAGAGAAATAAATGAAATGATTCAAGAGCTTGATAAACGCATGAATGTAGATGAAACAGAAAAAATAGCAGATAAGATTTATGAAAGTAGATATGTAGTTTTTTTGACCTCAGATACTTCTACATCTGTTATTAGAGAATTTCAACAATCAATGATTTTTCATGGCAAGATCATAAGAGTAATTTCTGATGCTTATACTGATAAAACTTTAATTAATACATTAGATAAACAAGATATTTTAATTACAATTTCGTCAACAGGAACCTTTGCTAAAGCATCACATGATTATATATCTAAATGTAATGCTCATAAGATTTTAGTTACAGTAAATAGAGATAAGATATTTAGTGATTGGTATGATAAGGTTTACCATTTGAGTGCTAAAGATAGATCCAATGAAGGCAGAGGCGTTTATGGAAAGTATGGAATAAATTATATGTTTGATGTGATTTATAGCACTTATGTAAGAAAGTATGGAAAAATAAAAAAATAGAGTAAAGAAAGGAATGATTATTTATGTATTATAATACAAATCCAATATTTCCAAAAGATTTTATGTGGGGGGCATCTAGTGCAGCATGGCAAGTAGAAGGCGGTGTTGCTGAGGGGGGGAGAACTCCTGCAATTATAGATATAAACAGTAAAAAGAAGAAACCATTTACGGATAATACAATAGCAGCAGATCATTATCATCATTATAAGGAAGATGTAGCACTAATGGCTGAATGCGGTTTTTCATCCTATAGATTCTCTATATCATGGTCAAGAATTATTCCAAATGAAGATGGAAAAGTAAATCCAGAAGGTGTGGAATTTTATAATAATTTAATTAATGAATTAGTTTCAAATAATATTGAACCAATAGTTACACTATATCATTATGATATGCCAGTATGGATAGATGAAAAGTTAGGTGGTTGGCTTAATAGAGAAATTATTGATGCTTTTGAGCATTATTCTAGAGTATGTTTCAAAGAGTTTGGAGATAGGGTAAAGTATTGGCTATCTATTAATGAACAAAATATGCAGATTTGTTATGGAGAATGGCTTGGAGTAAATAAAGGATGTACGAATTGGGAAAAAGAAAAATGGAAAATAAATCATATTATGAATCTTTGCCATGCAAAAGCTGTAATTGCTTGTCATGAAATTGTTGAAGATGGAAAGATTGGTCCAGTACCAGGATATGTACCTATTTATCCAGAAAGCTGTAAGCCAGAAGACCAAATTGCAGCAATGAATGCTGAAGAATTTACAGAAAAAATGTGGAATGATTTATATGTTCATGGAGAGTACAATGGGTTCATAAAAAAATTCTGGGCAGATAATGACATTGATCCTGATATAAGAGAAGGAGATATGGAATTAATTAAAAAGGCAAAAATAGATTTTTTTGCACTAAATTGTTATAGAAGTAATGTAGCTAAAGATTGTAAGCTAAATGAAGAGTATTTAGAGCTTCAACTTAATAAAAATGGAGTAAAAGGACAATTTGTTTATCCTAAATTTCCAGGTATGTATCAGCTAGCAGCAAATCCACATGTTGAGACAACTGATTGGGATTGGGAGATAGATCCGATTGCTATGCGTTATATGTTACGTTATATGTGGGATCATTATCAATTACCAATGATGATTACAGAAAATGGATTTGGAGCTCATGAATGTATTGGAGAAGATGGATGTATTCACGATGAAGAACGTATTAAATTTTTAAAGGATCAAATTTATCAAGTTGGTATGGCAATTATGGATGGGTGCAAAGTTATAGCTTATAACCCTTGGTCTTTTACAGATTTATTAAGTACAGGAAATGGTATGGCTAAGCGTTATGGATTAATTTATGTAAATACAACAGATGAAGAGGTTTTGGATTTAAGAAGAATTAAGAAAGACTCATTTTATTGGTATTCTAAGTTAATTAAATCTAATGGTCAAGAGTGGTAAATATAAGGAGGGATTATTGTGAATTATAAAAATTTAGCAAAAGAAATTCTTCAAGCTAGTGGTAATGTTGAAAATATAGCTGTTGTCAACCATTGCGCTACACGTTTACGTTTGACTTTAAATGATAACTCCAAAATTGATGAGAATAAAATAAAAAGTATTAAGGGAGTTATGGGGTTAGTTACTAGAGGAAAAGAAATACAAGTTGTTATAGGGACAGAAGTTGGAAATGTATATAATGAATTTGTTAAATTAGGGGATTTTAAAAAAGGTGGAAAAGTTGAAGCTGATGGAAAGAAAAATATCTTTGGATCAATTGTAGATTTTATTAGTGGAACTTTTGTACCAGTTTTACCTATTTTAGTAGCAGCCGGGTTAGTATCGGCAATATTAAATATTTGTGTAACCTTTTTTGGTCTTTCAACTCAAACTGGTACATATGTTGTATTAAATACAATTAATAATGCAGGATTTTTCTTTCTACCAATTTATGTAGGTTATAGTGCAGCCAAAAAGATTGGTATAAATCCAATGATGGGAGCTTATCTAGCAGCTATTCTTGTTCATAGCAATATTGATGGAAAAGCTGGACTAGATTTCTTTGGAATTCCTATTACTCAAGCTAATTATAATACATCAGTAGTTCCTATAATATTAGGTGTATTATTTATGAGCATAGTAGATAAAGGTGTGGATAAAATAACACCTAAGGAAATAAAATTTTTCGCAAAACCTTTAATAACTATATTAATAGTAACACCTGTAACATTAATAGCATTAGGTCCCTTAGGAATAATTATAGGAAATTATGTTGCTAGTGCATTAAATTTTATAAATGTAAAGCTTGGATGGTTGTCAGTTGGACTAATAGGAGCATTTACTCCATTCCTTGTAATGACTGGAATGAATCAAGCGCTTTTCCCTTTGGTATTTGCAGCAATGGCGGCAAACGGATATGATGCATTTGTAATGCCAGGAATGCTTTCAGCAAATGTAGCGGTTGGAGCAGCATCATTAGCTGTATCTGTGAAATCTAGAAATAAAGATGTTAAAGCGTTGGCATTATCTTCTGGAATTACTGGAGTTCTTGGAATAACTGAACCTTCAATTTTTGGAGTTCTATTAAGATTTAAAAGACCTTTTATTGGAGCTATGATTGGTGGAGGAATTGGTGGATTATTTGCAGGAATTGTGCATTTAAAGCAATATGCTATTGTTTCACCAGGGCTTGCTGCATTACCAACATTTATACCAACAGATGGATCAGGGATTATGTCTAATTTTTATTTGGCAGTTGTAACTGTAGTAATTTCAATCGCTTCATCATTTATTGCAAGCTATTTCTTGGGATTTGATGATCCAGTTGAAAATGCAGAGATTCAAAGTACTAATAAAGAAATAAAACTAACCGAAGATGTTGTAATAAATAGTCCAATTAAAGGAATTGCTATATCACTTAAAAATGTAAAAGATGAAGTCTTTTCCAATGAAATTATGGGGAAAGGCGTAGCAATAATTCCAGAGGAGGGAGTTGTATATTCTCCAATTAATGGAGAAGTGTCTCTAGTTTTTAATACAAAACATGCAATTGGTATAACTTCAGAGGAAGGAATAGAAATTTTAATTCATATAGGCTTAGATACTGTTAAACTTGGAGGAGAATATTTTAATGAATTTGTAAAAGTAGGAGATAAGGTATCAAGTGGAGATAAATTACTTGAATTTGATTTAAAAGCTATTAAAGATAAAGGATATGATATAACTTCTCCAATAATTATTTCTAATTCAAATAATTATTCAGAGGTAGGGACTTTAGGTGAGGGGAATATTAATATGGGTGAAACTCTAATGGTGATTTCTTAAAATTATGAATTAATACATTATTATAAAGGAAATTAAAATTATAGCTAAAAAGAAATGACTGTATTATACAAATTAAATTTATAATCTAAGTTTGGTAGTGAGTTTAGTAAATTACTTGAATTATCAAGGCATTAAGAATTAATACGTTGTTGAAGAAATTAATTTTCTTTGACAGCGTATTTTTTTGAACAATTAATTAGTGAAACTGTGTTATAATATAAAAAAATTTAACAAAAGATTATGTAGTTAATTTTTAAACAAATTTACTAATATTTCAGACTTTGAGGGAAATAATTTATGATTAAAAAATTAATATTATATATTGCAGCATTGACAATTGTGATTGCATTGCTGCTTAATGGGTGTTCAAGCAATGAACCTAATGAGGCAAAAGCGTTAATGGAAAGTTCTAACGGAATTAATAAGTACACACAGTCAAAGATAATAGAATATATTGATAATTATTCTAAGGACTATCAGTTTAGTGGTTCAATTCTTATTGCAGAAGGAAGTACTATATTGTTTGATAAAGCCTTTGGAATGGCAGATTATGATAATAATATTGAAAATACTACACATACTCAGTTTGAAATTGCTTCCATAACAAAACAATTTACAGCAACAGCAATTTTAATGCTTCAAGAAAAGAATTTATTAAGTGTTCAAGATCCTATTAGCAAATACATTCCAGATTACCCA
>JAQSXU010000045.1 GCA_029256485.1 Clostridiaceae bacterium | reverse complement strand
AAGTACATTCCAGATTTCATCCATATCCTCTTCAGCCTGATTTAACGTTATCACCTCCGGAAACTTTGAAACTAAACTAAGAGAAACATTATCACTAATGTTATATCTGTTTTTGATTTCATTTAGACATTTAACATAACTATCTCCTAGGGCATCGTTAAAAACTGCAGTCATATCAGATCTTCCATAACTGCTTTGAGTTACAAATAAATCAATTTTACCCCTGCTGATTTTATTAGAAATAGTTTTTCTTATTCTATCCTCAAGAGAAAAAAGATTCTTCGGCATTTTAATATTTAGGTCCAAGTACCTGTGATTAACGCTTTTAATTTCTACAATAAAGCTTCTTCCATTTTTATCAATGCTGCCTCTTCCATAACCAGTCATGCTCTTAATCATTATAATACATCCTTCCAAAACAACTAATTCATAAAAATTGATTGAGTAAACTTATTTTCATTTGCATTATAACATAACTAAAATATAAAAAATATAATTGTTAACACTTTATTCATATTTTTTCAATTTATTAAGTGCTTTTTCAATTTCGCCACAACTTTTAGTTAATGATATTCTAAAATAACCATATCCTGAATTTCCAAAACAATATCCTGGTGTCACAATTAAACCATATAAATCCAGTAATTCTTCACAAAATTCATCAGTAGTATAATTATGTGGAACCTTGCACCATATATAAAATGTTCCACCACCATTGAAAATTTCTATATTTTTGTCTGCTAGTATTGAAATCGCGGTGTCTCTTCTTTTATCATAAACTTTTCTTACTCTGTCAACATAATCCCTGTCTAGTTTTAAGGCAGCAACTGCGGCTAACTGTATTGGAATAAATTGACCAGAATCTAAATTACTTTTTACTTTACAAATAGCGTTAACAATTTTACTGTTTCCAACTACATAACCGATTCTAAAGCCTGTCATGTTATATATTTTTGAAAAAGTGCCAAACTCAATAAATTTTTTATCAGGGTCATACTGCATTAGACTTAGAGGTTGCTTTTTTTCCATTATTATTTCATTATAAGCACCATCATTGCATAAAACTATATCATTATTTGTACAATAATTTACTATATCCCTATAAAAATACTTATTTGCAATAGCACCTGTAGGATTATTTGGATAATTAATAAAAAAAAGTTTGGCTTCTCTTCTTATATTATCTGGAATAATGCTTAAATCAGGAAGATAGCCATTAGATTCCTTTAGTGGTATTGTGTATGGCTCGACTCCCCATAGTTTTGAGCATGTTTCATACACGGGATAAGCAGGCTCAGGCATAATACATATATCCCCAAAGTTACATACAGCAGGTATAATATTGCTTATTCCTTCTTTAGAACCAATGAGAATAAGAACCTCATCACTATTTAATGATACATTAAATACTTCTCTATAATATTTAATAATTTCTGACTTTAATTGCGTAATTCCATCATATGGGGGATAATTATTAAAATTCTTAGTATATAGTGCATTTTCTAAGGCCAGTATAATTGATTTCTCAACTGGTAAATCTGGATCTCCAATGCTAAAATCTATAATTTCTTTACCCTGTTTAATAAGAATGTTTTTATTTTCTTCAATTTTTTTAAAATGATATTCCTTAATAGTATTCATTCTGTTATTAATTTTCATTGATTTCACTCCTATTAGGCTTTTATATCATTCTATTCGAAAATCAAAATAGTTGTTACTTTCATAAATTTTAATATTTACATAGTATGATTTAATATTTGATAACCTTAAGGTGTTATAAAGAAAAGCCTTAAAGTGTGTTTTATTTTATACTTTAAGGCATCAAATTTTATTAATCTATTTAATATAGTGATCTTTTTCAAATATCTCCCTTATTTTTTTATTATCATTTCCGTAGGCTCCTAAAGCAACTATTAACTTAATTCTAGCTTTTTGTCCGGGTAAGTTATCACCAAAAATCACTCCTAAGTTCTTAAGCTCCTTGCCTCCGCCATGATACCCGTATGTATCAAGCACTCTGCTTTCATAACATCTTGAAACTAAAACGATTGGTATTCCTTTATTTATAGCTCTTTTAACTCCGTCTACCATATCAGGGGGAATGTTTCCTCTGCCAAGTCCTTCTATTACTAGCCCCTTGTCTCCCTCACTTATGTAATAATCAATTATCTTTGAATCTAATCCTGAAACACACTTAATTAAATCCACTTTAGTTTCAATAACATCTGTTTTTATATGCTGTTTTTTTAAACTGTCTCTATAAAATATTACTTCATTATTATCAACAATTCCAACTGGCCCGAAGTATGGACTCTTAAAAGTATTTAAACTCATTGAATTGCTTTTTGTCACTTCGCTTGCACAGTTTAGTTCATCATTTAAACAAACTAAAACTCCTTTGCCTCTTGCTTCATGAGAAATTGCAGTACAAATTGATGCTGCTAGATTTGCAGGCCCATCATATCCAAGTTCAGAACTGCTCCTCATTGAGCCAGTAACAATTACAGGTTTCTCACTATTTATTGTTAAATCAAGCAAATATGCTGTTTCTTCTAATGTATCAGTTCCATGAGTTACTACCACTCCAGAAATGTCTTCCCTATCCAAAAGTTTCCTAATAAATTTAGATAATTCCATCATATTAAGAGGGGTCATATGTGGACTTGGCACATTAGAAAAAGTATATGATTCAACAGCAGCAAACTCTTCAATTCCTGTTACCATTGACATAATATCTTCTCCTGTTAGTGATGGAACCGCCGCTTTTATCCTTGGGTCCACTTTCATTGAAATTGTTCCACCATTAAAAACAACCGCTACTTTTCTCATGTTCATTCTCCCCCTGATTTTATATTTATGTTAACCTTTTATAGGCTTTATTATTCCTTCAAATATATATTTTACAGTACTTTAAATATCATTTCATTATTTTTATAAAAAAAAGATATATGTTCAATATTTTATTACTTTTATTACATATATCTTATATTATTAATCAAATTATAATATATTATTAAATTTTATTTACATTCTCTTCCAAACAAGTAAGTGCCTTTTCTAAATATAGCCTTGAACATGCTATATTAAATCTTTGAAATCCTTCACCTCTATTTCCAAACATAGTTTCTCTATCCAATCCCAGCTTAACATGGTTAACTATGAATTTATCTATTTCCATTTGAGTAAAGTCTAATTTTCTCATATCAACCCAAAGCAAATATGTTCCTTCTGGTTTAATAACATTGATTTATAGTCCTCATTCCGTTAATATTGCAATTATTTCTGTTTAATGTTATTACTCATTGTGCTTATTGATGCCAGTATATCATGCATAAAATTTGCACCTCTAGATATTAATAATCCCGTTAAAGCATTACCCACTATAGGAATTCTCATATTGATTCCTACAGCTGCTAAAAAATCTATATTTGCACTTAACGCTATTAGTTCACCAAATGCTACTGCTCCAATTCTATCGTAATTTAATTTTCCATTCTGCCAAAACATTTTTGATGTTTCCCATAAGGCTTCAACTATAAGCGCAGAAATTAAAATTTGAGTCATATTCATATTCATCCCCCCTAATACAAAATATTTTAGTAAGGAGAACTTTAGAACAAATTATATTTAACACTTTAAAATACAAGTTTTTCGATATACAAATCCTTGTTTTGTTTTAAATCCAAAAAACTATTTTCATCAAGCAGCAGTGGTCTTTCTAGATTATTAACATCAACCTGAATTATTTTGCATACTTTTTTATTATTTAATAGCACATTTTCCCCCATATAATAATTGACCACATGTTTAATAAATATCTCACAATATCCATAATCCAACTTTCCTATGCTTTCCTTTTGAATTATTTCTAATGCCTCAAAAGGGCCTTTACTTTTTTTATAAACTCTATCAGAATTAACTGCATCAAATACATCAGCAATTGCTATAATTTTAGCAAATTGATGAATTTTACTTCCACTTATTCCCAAAGGATATCCTGATCCATCTAGTTTTTCATGATGCATAAGTGCTCCATAGCTTACTGACTTATCTAAAAAAGGTATTTTCTTTATAAAATCGTAGGCAATGACAGGATGAGACTTTATAATTTCAAATTCCTTTTTTGTCAAAGGGCCTTCCTTATCCAAAATTCTATTGTCTATTTTTGTTTTTCCAAAATCATGCAAAATAGCTGAATAAGAAAGCAAATTGATCTGCTCATTACTTAGTCCTATCCACTTGGCAAGAATTGCACTTAAAGCTGCTACATTCACACTATGTCTATATATTGTGTCAATACCACTTCCATAAAGCACAATATTCTTTATTACGGAACTTGTATGCTGCAATTCAGTTTGAATGGACAGTGCAAATTCTCTTACTTCCTTTATACCAGTGGCCTGAATATTTTGTATGTTTTGGAATATACTTTCAACATTATAGGAGAGTTCATTAAAAGATTGTTCTATTTCCTCTACTGTTTTTGGTTTAATATTGTTATCAGATTCCATACTTCCTTCAATATCATCATAATAAATTTCAACTCTGCTGAAAGCATATTTTGATTTTAATTTATTAATTATAGTTTCAGATAAAGGAACTCCTTTACCAATTAAAACTTTGCCATCCATAAATATTTCTCTTGATAATGCCATACCCTCTTTTAGTTCACTAACAGATATATATCTTTTGTTTTTCTCCATTTTAACCACACCCATCAACATGTACATTTTTTAAATTTACTCATAGACATATTCGACAATAATGATTTTTTCCCTTTTATCACAGTAAATCTATTTTATCTCAATCCAATTTATATACCTATCCCTAACAAAACCTAATGAAAATGCTAATTTCATAGATTTCTCATTTTTCTCCTCAATATGTACAAATGGCATCTTTTTAAGCTCTCTTACCTTATTAATAACCTTAATAGTAACATCCCTCCCATACCCTCTTAATCTGTATTCAGGCAGAACATGTAAAAAGCCTATAGCTCCATCATCCTGAGTAATACACCAAGCTGCTAACCTGTCGGAGTCATAAATACCTGCTCCTATTCCATTTTTAATTCTATCCTGTATATATTCAATGGATAAGTATTCTTTGTAATTTGAGTTATTATAAATATAATAAGCATCTTCCACTTTTAAATTGGATGTTACATACCTATTCCCCGGTAATATTACATTATGAGGTAAATAAAACTTTAAGGTTGATAATTTCCACTTAATTGTTCTGTTTTTAGTTAAGGTTGGAATCATCCAATCCTCTGCTGCAGCAAAGCAAACGTCATTATCTTCTAATTTTTCTTTAATGGCAGTAAGCTCTTCCTCACATCTGCAGCTTAAATAAACCCAGTTTCTATCACTCGTTCCTTTAACCACAACTGAATTTCCAACCCTTTCAATGCAGTAAACAGGATAATTTTCTATGAAATTTATTATATTAGCATTTCTAACTAAATCAGTTCTTAAATAATCTAGCGCTTTATTTATTGATTCCATGAAAAATTAACACCTCTTTTAAAATGAAGTAAGTCACCTCACTAGTTTAAGCCGTGATCTCAACTCTATTGCCTTCTGGATCTAAAACACAGCTTTCATAATAGCCGTCCCCTGTATAACGTGGTTCACTAACCACTAAGTAACCTTCATACTTTAATACATTGGTAATACTATTGACTTCCTCAATACTGCCTAATGAAAAAGCAATATGGGCTAAGCCAACATATGTATTATCATCACCATTATGATTATTTTCAATTGAAGGGATTCTCATAAGTTCAAGTCTTGCCCCTGAATCAAATTTAATGAAATAGGATTCAAATAGTTTCTTTTTATTAATATATTTTTCTCCAGCAGTACCATGAAAATATTTTGTATAAAAATTCTTTAGTATCTCTAGTTCCTTAGTCCATATAGCAACATGCTCAATTTTCATTATATGCACTCCTTATTAATATCCTGTAGACCCAAATCCACCATTACCTCTCTCGGTATCTGATACATATTCTACTTGTTCTACTTTAACAGTAAAAACAGGTTTTATTACCATTTGAGCAATTTTCATTCCACAATTGATTTCGAAATTATTTTTACCATGATTAATCAAAATGACTCCAATTTCTCCTCTATAACATTCATCTATTGTTCCCGGTGTATTTAAAACAGTTATTTGATTTTTTAATGCTAACCCACTTCTAGGTCTAATTTGAGCTTCAGTGTTTTCTGGAAGTTCTATGCATATGCCTGTATGTATCAACCTCGATTCACCAGGCAGTATTATTGTATCATCTATAGAAAATAAATCTAAGCCTGCATCTCCTTTATGTGCATATTCAGGAATCTTAGCTTTATCATTTAACAGCTTTATCTTTAACTTGTACATAAACAAAACTCCTCTTTATTATTTATAATTTTTCATTAGCTTATATGCAAAATCTTTTGCCTTTTTTAAATCTTCATCATTTGGTCTTCCCTTTGCAATTCCTCCAATTAATTTAAATGGGCCAAAGGTGTCAAATCCTCTACATATAAAGCTGCCAACAACGTCAAATCCCTTTTCTATTAATTTTTGTTTAACAGTATTATTATATTTAATTCTCCCCAAACCGCTTGTGGAAAACACAAATGCCTTTTTATTTGAAAATCCCGACAGTTTTTCAAATAAATTAAGAATATTCTTATGCATCTTGCCATAGTAAATACCTGATCCAAATCCAATTAAATCATAATTATTCAACATATTTGAATTTACTTCTTTTGCTTTCACTATTTTAGCATTTAAAGCCTCTGACATTGCTTTTGCTATTTTTTCAGTATTACCATGATGCACGGATTCATAAATAATTAAAGCTTTCAAGTTTGTCCCTCCTAAATTCTTTTAATTTTCAATTGAGATGCAATATTTATATAACTTTTCGTTTTCTTCTTGATCTTCAACTGTTCCCATTAGCTTTCCATTATTTTTCTCTATAATATTTTTTGAAGCCGCATTATAAATATTACAGGTGACAATAGCATCTTTAATACCTATTTTTTTAGCTTCTTCTAAGGCTAATTTTAATGCTATAGTGCCATATCCTTTATTTCTATAGTTAGGAGATATATCACATCCAATGTGACCAGCGCATTCTACTTCCTCATGTCTTACCCTCACAACACCGGTTACTTCTTTATTATGAATGAGCCAAAACGTCGAAGTTGCCACCCATCCTTGTGGCACATTAATTCCCTTAGAATTATTATGCAATTCTTTTAAATATTCATCAAAGCTTTCTAAAGACTTTTTATAAATATTATAATAATGTTCATCTTTATTATTTTTATATAGTAAAACATAGTTTATAAAACTCACTTCATATTCTTTACACGGCTCAGTTAAAAACAAATCTTCCATATTTCTCCCCCAATTTCATTAAAGGCATCCTGCTTTATCCTTATTAATTCTAAAGAGCTTATTAATTTACTTCTTTCACACACCAGTAATTATTATTTTTTTATTTATAAAAATAGTTCGTTTGCAATGGGAATAATATTAATTAATGGTTCTTCATAAGGATGAATTTGTTTTATTACCCTAACAGCATCCTTCACATATTGTGTTTTACATCTTATCTCAATCTTGCATTCCTCCCCTTTACTTATTTGCCCTACTTCACCATTAAAGGGATTTGATCCAGCTAATGGTCTCCAGTATCCACTAACTTCGGTTACAGATATAACATTGTCATAATTCCCCACTTTTCCAGCACCAACTTCATTAAGTTTATCTCTCAATTTTATTACATAATCTTCAGGAACATATATTTCAATTTTTACTTCTTTAAATTCCATAAGTAGAATCACTCCTTTTAACAACATCTATTGTAAATTCATTAGCTCCATGTCACATAGCAACATCTATCATTCTTTTTCCATTAAACAGATCCCTGTGGTAAAGCTAAATCATCACATAGCTAAATTAATTTATCATAAGGTGAAAAATCAATATTTTCAAGATATTCTTTAAGGTATGCTCAAATCTATCTTTTTATGAAAGTCATAGTTAACCATATTACTAAGTCCACCTCCCATAATAAAATATATTATACCATATTATTACACATGATAGAATTAAAGGCACATATTCATTATAGTTATATGCATAAAAAATTGGAGCAGAATGCTCCATATATTTAATATTTTGCTACTTTAATGAAAGTGCATCATCTAATGTCTTGCCATTGATATAAATCTTAGCGCTTTTTACAGATGAAAACTGCATAACGGTTTCAATTAATTGAGCCTTTACCCTGGGAATATCCATTACTCCGCCAAGCCTTAGAGTTCCTGATAAATTAACTGTTGCTTCTCCATTTTCTATTTTGGCACTATCAACCTTTAGATTTGATTGATATAAAGAATTATACAAACCTGATTTTCCATACATTCGATCTTTTATAGAAAATAAATCACTTAATGCTCCTTTTAACGGTGCTTCTGGTGTAGAAATTATCCTTTCCACAGAAACTACGCTATCACCTGAATCAATTTTTTTGCCACTTTTTCCATTATCATCTATAGAAATTAAAAATATTTTTACTGTGACGGTTATTTTTTTATTTTCAACTGCTGCGTTGTTATTATTACTTTTACCTATTGTTGTATTGGAATTTGTAGTTCCATTTTTAGCAGGTGAAGATTTGCTAACTTTATTTATACCAGTACATGCCGTTAAAAGAAGAAACAAAAACATTGTAATGAATAAAATAAATTTTTTCATTATTCTCACCTCCTTATATATATTACGAATGCTAATTAGAAAAATACTATATTATAAAAATATAATATATAAGAAAAAAGACCTGGAGTCATGACAATTCCGGTCTTAATATTTTATGTATTTTCTCATAATTAATTACTTAATAGAAAATAAATTTTTAAATAAAACAGAAGCCCGTAATACTATAATATTACTGGCTTTTTTTAAATATGGTCTGGGTGACAAGACTTGAACTTGCGACCTCATGAACCCCATTCATGCACGCTACCATCTGCGCTACACCCAGATTAACACATATATTATATTATAATCTAAAGAATTATGCAAATTAACCCCCCATTGCCCTCATTAATAATCTTTTGTAAAGTTTTTTGAATTTTGATCTGTACATCTTCTGGCATTTTATATAGTTTGTTTTGTAATCCATCCTTAACTAGATCTTCTAAAGTTTTACCAAACATATTACTCTGCCATAATTTGGATGGGTCATTTTCAAATTGTTCAAATAAATTCTTAACCAGTTCTTCGCTTTCTTTTTCATTCCCCATAATTGGAGAAATTTCAGTTTGAATATCTGCCTTGATGAAATGTAAGCTTGGGGCTGAGGCCTTCAACTTTACTATGCACTTATTACCGCTTTTCAATATTTCTGGTTCTTCCAGCTTCATTTCTGATAATTGCGGCGGTACTAATCCATATCCAGTTTCCCTAACATCCTTTAATGCTTGTGCAATTTTATCGTATTCACACTTAGCAGAATGCATATCCTTCAAAATATTCAGCAGATCACTTTCACCTGTTATCTCATGATTACATACTTCTCCAAGTATTTTATAGAAAAGACCATGTTTTGGCTTTAAGGATAATGTAGCAGTTCCTTGTCCCATATTAATTTCGTTTATCTTTGATTCATCTAAAAATTCTGTATTCCTTAATACATCAACAGATTTATTTATATCTCTTATTTTTAACACGTTTTTGCATAAACCTTTTACTACATTAACAAACTCAATTTTAAGCCAATGTTTTGAATCTAATTTTTCGATCCACTCCGGCATATTTATATTTATTTCCTTTACAGGGAACTCTTTAAGTACTCTTTGTAATGTATCTGCTATGTCCTGTTCATTCATATTAAGTACATCCATAGTTTGAACAGGTACATCGTATTTTTCTTCTAATTCATTTTTTAATTGAATTGTTTCTTCATCATTTACATGTCTTGAATTCAATATCATAATAAATGGTTTATTTATTAACTTTAGTTCATTTACTACTCTCTCTTCAGCTTCTACATAGTCCTCCCTTTTTATATCTGTAATGGACCCATCAGTAGTTACAACTAGTCCTATGGTTGAATGTTCATTAATTACTTTTTTAGTTCCAAGTTCTGCTGCTTCCTCAAAGGGTATTTCATAGTCATACCATGGAGTGGTAACCATTTTTGAATTTTCGCCCTCCATGTAACCCAGAGCACTCTTTACAATGTACCCAACACAATCAACCATTCTAACCTTTAGCTTTGTGTTTTCATCTAAGGAAATTTCTACGGCTTCATTAGGTACAAACTTAGGCTCTGTAGTATGAATTGATTTTCCGCTACCACTTTGTGGCAGTTCATCTTTTGCTCTTTGCTGTTTATATGAATTCTCAATTTTCGGAAGAACCATAATCTCCATAAATCTTTTTATGAATGTGGATTTTCCTGTTCTAACTGGTCCAACCACCCCTACGTAGATGTCACCTTGAGTTCTTTCAGCAATGTCCTTGTATATATCAAAGCTTTCCAAGATATACCTCCCACTAATCTATTATTGACAATATATATATATTATCTTTTGTAAGAGTATATTACTTCATAGTAAAAAAAAGTACAGCTTTTGCTGTACTTTTAATAACTTTCTTGTTTTTTATCTCTTGTCATTAATTCATAAACTCCGTACTTAGGATCCTTACCTTCAAATAGCACCTTATACAAGGTATCAGTAATTGGCATGCTTACATCAATTTTATCCTTTAACTCATAGAAGGCTTTACAAGCCTTCGCTCCCTCTACAACCATACCTATTTGCTCAGTAGCTTCATTAAGTGACATACCTTTGCCAATTAATATTCCTGCCCTTCTATTCCTGCTGTGGATACTAGTGCAGGTAACAATCAAATCACCCATTCCAGTAAGTCCCGAAAATGTTTCAAGCTTACCTCCTAGTTTAACACCTATTCTAACTATCTCGCTCATTCCCCTAGTCATTAAGGCTGCCTTGGTATTGTCTCCATATCCAATTCCGTCTGATATTCCTGCAGCAAGTGCAATAATATTTTTTACTGCTCCCCCAATTTCAACTCCAATCAAATCTTCATTTGTGTATACTCTAAATTTATTATTCATAAATAGATTTTGAACTTTTTCAGCGTAGTCCATATTTAGGGAAGAAACTACCACAGTTGAAGGGATATCCTGAGCTACTTCCTCAGCATGACTTGGCCCAGATAATATAACCACTGGACTGTCAGGTAATTCCTCTTGAATTACCTGTGACAGCCTTTTTCCAGTATGCTCTTCTATTCCTTTTGCTATACTTACAATTATTTGATCTTTATTTATAAATTCTTTTGAATTTTTACAAATATCTCTAATAACGTGAGAAGGTACAGCTAAAACAACAAAATCACAATTGTAAATAGCTTCTTTTATATTGCTATAAGCATTTACTCCATTTGGAATAATGACATTATTAAGGTATCTTATATTTTCTCTTTTTACATTTATATCTTCTATTGTTTTTTCGTTTCTATCCCAAATATTTATTTTATGACCATTTTTTGAAAGCATCACAGCTATGGCTGTTCCAAAACTTCCTCCCCCTAATATAGCAACTTTAGAACACATAGTTATTCCTTCCTTTCTCTAAACTCCATTTTTATTCCAGTACCGCTGAAATCAAAGCTTTCTCTCAATTGATTTTCAAGATATCTTTGATAAGAAAAATGAATTGTAGATGGATCATTTACAAAGAAAATAAAAGTTGGAGGTTTTGTTCCCGTTTGAGTTGCATAATAAATTTTAAGCCTTTTTGTGCTAATAATAGGAGGCTCCTTCATCATTACAGCTCTGCTTATTATATCATTCAACACACCTGTTTTAATTCTTTTATTATAGTTATTAAAACATTCCTTAGCTACTTGAAGTACCTTTTGCACCCTCTGACCGCTTTTGGCAGATATAAACAAATATGGTGCATACGGCATAAAAGATAAATTGTATTGTAAATTCTTTTTGAAAAAATCCATGGTTTTAGTATCTTTTTCAATCAGATCCCATTTATTTACTACAACCATAATTGCCTTACTCATTTCATGAGCATATCCAATTATTTTTTCATCCTGTTCACTAATGCCTTCTGTAGAATCAATCATCAAAATACAAACATCGGCTCTTTCTATAGCTGTATATGTTCTAATTACACTGTATCTTTCTATTTGTTCCTTAACTTTACTTTTCCTTCTAAGTCCAGCAGTATCTATTAAAGTAAATTTACCCTCTTCAGTTTCAATGTAACTATCTATAGAATCTCTTGTTGTTCCAGGTACCTCGCTTACTATGACTCTTTCCTCACCTAAAAGTTTATTTATTAATGAAGATTTTCCTACGTTAGGCTTACCCACAAAAGCAATTTTTATATTTTCTTCTTCATCATCATAATTTTCATTTTCATCAAAGTAACTCACAACTTTATCAAGCATATCTCCAAGCCCAAGTGCCTGTGAAGCTGATATCGTCACTGGATCACCAATGCCTAAGTTATAAAATTCGTAGGCATTACCTTCATCTTTTAAGTTGTCAATTTTATTTACCACAAGAACTACTGGTTTGTTACTTTTTCTGAGCATTTGTGCAACTTCTTTATCTGCAGGTGTAAGACCTTCTTTTCCGTCTACTATAAATATTATTACAGTAGCTGTTTCTATGGCAATCTGTGCCTGCCTTCTCATTTGTGATAATATAACATCTCCACTTTCTGGCTCTATTCCACCAGTATCTATCATGGTAAAATTATATTTTAACCATTCTGCCTGTGCATATATTCTATCTCTAGTTACTCCTGGAATATCTTCAACAATAGATATTCTTTTACCTGCAAGTTTATTAAATAAAGTGGATTTACCTACATTAGGTCTTCCTACAATGGCAACTATTGGTCTATCCATTATTATTCCTCCTCCATTAATTTATTAATTGTATCAATTAAATCTTCTCCAGTATAATCGCAAATAACAACTTTTCTGCTAAGCTGTTCTTCTAACATTGAAACTGTAATATCATCAAGAAAAATTTGTTCATCTTGTTTCCCAAGCTCATATCCTTTTCTAAGCATAGTATTAGGTATAATTACATATTTCCCTAATACTTCTTTTTTACACTGGTTTATTATATCTTTTCCAGTTATAAGGCCTGACACGGTAATTGTTGGCCCAAAGAAATCATTCACTATTTTTATAACATTAATATTGATATTTCTATTTTTATTATGTATTTTTAAAGCAGCATTTTCTATTTCCCAAAATGCAGATTCTCCAGTTATTAATGTAAAGGAAACCTTCCCTGAGCTATTTAATTTATGAATATCCTGGCTTATAGTATCTCTAAATAATCTTATAACTCCAACCCCATCCTCTAACTGTTTATACTCTTCGTAATATGACGCAGGTGGAAACTGTTCATTAGCAGTAATATAAAACTCGTCAGATAGCCTTACAAAAGGTGTCCCTATTTCTTGTATATATTTTTTTTGAAGCTTATTTGCAATATCAAGCTGCTGCTTAGCACTTTTCGAGTCAAATGTGTTCAGGTGGTAAAGGCTCTCTCTGTACTTAGTTATTCCCACAGGTACTACAGCTAAATTTTCAATTGAAGGATACAGTTTATATAAATCCTCAATTGTTTTAATTAGTTCCTCATTATCGTTAAGCCCAGGGCACAAAACTATTTGACAGTTTAGTTTTATTCCTGCCTTTGCAAGCTTTTTTAATCTTTCATAAATATTTGATGCGAATCTGTTATTTGTCATTTTTACTCTTAGTTCACCATTAGTAGTGTGAACAGAAACATTTATTGGACTTATTCTATATTTAATTATTCTATCAATGTCTTCATCGCTCATATTAGTCAATGTAACAAAATTCCCCTGAAGAAAAGCCAGTCTTGAATCATCGTCTTTAAAATACAAAGTGTCTCTCATGCCTTTAGGTAATTGATCAATAAAACAAAATACACATTTATTATGGCAGCTTTTAGGTTTATCCATTATAGATTCCTTAAAATCAATTCCTAACTTATCGTCATAATCCTTTTCAATTTCTAGTTCCCATATTTCTCCGCTTGGTTTCTCAATTTCTATTTTAATATTTTCATCTGCTATTAAAAATTTATAATCAATTATATCTTTTACTTCCTGACCATTAATGCTAAGTAATTTATCTCCTGCCTCTATTTCAAGTTCATCAGCAATACTGCCTCTTTGAACTGCAACAATTTCATTTTTCATTTTTTCACTCCTAAATTTCCTTATACATTAAGTTATATTACATTAATATATATTTTAAGTCAATGATTTTCCCCAAACACTACATTTAATTGAATATACTTCTATATTAACACATTTCTATATAAATATTCTCAAAAGAAAAAGACCTCAATTGAGGTCCATATGTAAAAATATATTAATAAATCAATAAAAATAAATACATTACAACTGCTCCAATAAAAGCGCATATAGGAATTGTAAGCACCCAAGCCCACACAATATCTTTTGCCAGTGACCATTTTACTGCAGAAAGTCTTTTAGTTGCAGCAACCCCCATTATAGATGTGGAAATAATATGAGTAGTACTGACAGGTGAGTTTAGCATCGTAGCCGTAAAGATAACGGCAGCGGCTCCTGTTTCAGCAGCAAACCCATTTACTGGAGCCAGTTTTGCCATATTATGTCCTACTGTTTTAATTATTCTTTTACCACCAAATGTAGTTCCAAGTGCCATTGCTGTTGCACAGCTAACCTTAACCCATAGCGGCACATAAAATCTATCAATTAATCCTCCACTTAAAAGAGCCATAGTTATAATTCCCATTGATTTTTGTGCATCATTCCCGCCATGGTTAAAAGCCATAAGTGCTGCAGATACAATTTGTGCTTTTGAAAAAAACCTTGTAACAAATGCTGGTTTTTGATTTTTTAATATTAAATTTAATAAATGCATCAAAATAAAACCAGCAATAAAACCAATTATAGGGGATAAAAATAGCCAAAGCACTACTTTGTCAAAAAAGTTATGCCAGTTTACAACCCCAAAGGAAAAACTATACACTATAGCTGATCCTAAAAGACCACCTATAAGCGCATGTGAAGAACTGCTTGGAATACCATAAAGCCATGTAACTATATCCCATGTAATTGCTGCTATTAGCGCAGCTATAATAACATATTGGGTAACACTTTTAGGATCTACTATCCCTTTACCAACTGTTTCAGCTACCTTTTCACTGATAAATGCACCAACAAGGTTAAAAAATGCCGACATAAGGACAGCTTGTCTCAAAGTTAAAACTCTTGTAGAAACTGATGTTGCTATGGCATTAGCACAATCATGGAATCCATTGATTAAATCAAAACATAAAGCTAAAACAACAATTACTATTGTTAATATAATTGGCAAACTAAGCATTTTTCATTATTACCCCTTCTATAGTATTTGCCACATGTTCACAAGAGTCTAATGTATCTTCAAGATATTGATATATTTCTCTCCATTTAATTACTTCAAGAACATCCTTTTCACTTCTAAATAATTCTTTAATAGCAGCTCTTGATATTTTATCTCCTTCTTCTTCAAGTCTATTAATTTCAATTATATGCTTTTCCATATCATAATACTTTTTAATATTACTTAATTCATTCATAATAATACTTAATTCGCTGCAGCACTTAACTATCATATCTGCAAGTTGTTTTGCTTCTTCTGTAATATTGTTTACATTAAGCATAACAAATCTGCTGCTGCTTGATTCAATTAAGTCTATTATGTCGTCCATACCATTTGCCATGGAATAAATATCCTCTCTATCAAATGGTGTTAAAAAGGTTTTGTTTAATTCCTCTCTCATTAAATGCTGATTCCTGTCACCTTCATGTTCAGTTTCTTTTATTTTCTTTAAATTTTCTTCAGCATTTTCCAAATCATCCATAAAACTTCTCAATTGTGTGGATGCTTTATATGTAATTTCTCCCGTAGATATAAAAATGTTAAAAAATGTATCTTCCTTTGGCTTAATATTAAACATAATTACCTCCAAATGATGTTATTATTATTTTCTTAACAAACAATTAACATTATAACACATTTCTTAACGTATACACAAAACAATAATGCTGTTAGTTATGTTAAATATTTTTAACACAAAACAAATTACGACAGCATTCCCATAATTTTACGAGATATCATGTAAAATAAAAGGTACTGATTTATTAATATCAGTACCATAATTTTTTTATTCATTTAAATCCTTTTGTTCACCTGTAACCAGATAAATTGTCCATTCACAAATATTTGTAACGTGATCAGCAACACGTTCAAGATATTTACAAATAAATAAAAATTGTGTTACTTGATTTACTATGCTGCTGTCCTTTGACATCATTGGAAGCAATTCATTAAATACTCTTTTATAAATTTCATCAATTTCGTCATCCATTTTGCATACAATATATGCTTTATCTACATTACCATCAACATATGCATCTAATGATTCCTTTATCATGTTTTGAACAATATCAGCCATCTTAGGAAGATCTATAAGTTCTTTAATAAACTTTTCATTCTTTAATCTTTTTGCTATCTTAGCAATGTCCACTGCATGATCCGCCATTCTTTCCAAATCTGTCACCAGCTTGGTTGAAGTAAAAATTGTTCTTAGATCTATAGCTAGGGGCTGCTCTCTAGCTATGAGAATTATACATTTACTTTCAATTTCCTTTTGTAAATCGTCCACTAAGTCATCATTTTTAATTACTATATCTGCCAAATTCTCATCCTGATTAACTAAAGATTCTATGGATTGATGAATTTGTTTTTCAACTATACTGCCCATTCTCAATATGTCATTATGAAGGTATTGAAGTTCAAAATCAAATCCTTTTCGTGTCAATTTATTTCACCTCTTTCTACTAATTAACCAAATCTTCCTGTAATATAATCTTCTGTTCTTTTATCCCTTGGTTTATAAAATATATCTTCTGTCTTATTAAATTCAATTACTTCTCCATTCAAAAAGAATGCTGTATTATCTGAAATTCTACCTGCCTGCTGCATATTATGAGTAACTATGATAACAGTATATTCTTTCTTCAATATTTCTATTAGTTCTTCCACTTTTAATGTAGATATTGGGTCTAATGCAGATGTGGGCTCATCCATAAGTAATATCTCCGGTTCAACAGCTAATGTTCGTGCAATGCACAATCTTTGCTGCTGTCCTCCTGAAAGTCCCATGGCATTTTTTTTCAGCCTATCTTTAACTTCATCCCAAAGTGCTGCACCTCTTAAACTCTTTTCCACAATTTCATCTAATTTAGCTTTGTTTTTAATTCCATGAATTCTGGGTCCATAGGCAATATTATCATAAATTGTCATTGGAAAAGGATTTGGCTTCTGAAAAACCATACCTATTCTCTTTCTTAATTCAATTTCATCATATTCAGAATATATATCTTTTCCTTCGAAATAAACTTTTCCATTTATTTTAACACTGCTTATCAAATCATTCATTCTATTTATTGTTCTTAGAAAAGTTGACTTACCACATCCAGAAGGACCTATTAAAGCAGTAACAGCGTTTTTTTCAATATTTAAGTTGATTTTATTTAGGGCTTGAACTGTTCCATAATAAAGGTCTAAGTCCTTGGTTTGAATTATTCCCATTAAATTCCATCCTCCTCATTTTGTTCCACTGTATGATTCAAATATTTTTTTGCCTATTAGTCTTGCCAGCAAATTAAATATCAAAACCATAAGAATTAATACAGCTGATGCTCCATTTGCTATTTTAGATGCATCCGGGACCATGCCCTCAGCGTTTAGCTTCCATATATATACTGCTAATGTTTCTGCTGGTCTCATTACACTTATTGGAGATGCCTTGCCGCCATTCAAAATACCGGTTAAATGCAAAATTGGAGCACTCATACCAGCAGTATAAAGCAGTGCTGCGGCTTCACCAAAAATTCTTCCGGATGCTAAAATTACTCCAGTTAAAATTTGAGGCATAGCAGATGGTAAAACTATTTTCCAAATAGTCTGCCACCTTGTGGCACCTAGTCCTAAACTTGCTTCTTTAACGCTTTTTGAAGAAGCAATAATCGCATTTTCGCTGACTCTGGTTAGTGCAGGTAAATTCAATACTGTTATTGCCAGTGCTCCTGATAGTAATGTAAATCCCCACTTTGTTAAGTTTACAAAAACTAATAAACCAAACAATCCAACCACTATTGATGGTAAAGAAGCCATAGTTTCAATGCACAATCTTACTAAATTTAAGAAAAATCCTTCTTTTGCATATTCTGCAAGATATATTCCTGATCCTACTCCAAGTGGTATTGTTATTATCAAAGAAACAACCAGCATGTGGAAGGAGTTATACAGCATAGGTCCAATTCCGCCGCCAGCCTCCCCTACTTTTGGAGCTCCAAATAAAAAAGCTGGGTTCAGGAAATAACTCCCTTTAATTAAAACATATCCAATTAGCAATATCAATAATGACACTACTGAAATTGATATAATATATAAAATTATAGTCCAGATTTTATCAACCTTTTTAGCATTCATTATTTAATCTCACCTCTTTTTCCAATGGCTCTGATTATTAATATGAATATAAATGAAATTATAAGTAATAATAATGCCATTGACCATAAAGCATCATTCCAGGATGTACCCGTTACTGTATTTCCCATATCCATTGTCAAAATACTGGTTAATGTAGCAGTTGGTGTTAGCAGTGTTTTAGCTAATTTAATAGAATTTCCTATTACCATTTGTACTGCTAAAGCTTCTCCAAAAGCTCTTGCTAGACCTAAAACAATTCCTGTTAATATTCCGCCTTTTGCAGCTGGCACTACAACTTTTACAATAGTTTGCCATCTTGTAGCTCCAAGTCCATATGAGGCTTCCACATAATCCTGAGGTATAATCTTAATTGCATCTGCAGAAATACTGGCAATTGTGGGCAATATCATAATGCTTAACACTATGATGCCTGCAGCCAAACTAAACCCTATTCCTCCAAATCCCTTTTTTATCATTGGCAGTAAAATACTAACACCCAGCCAACCATATACTACTGAAGGTATTCCAACGAACAGCTCCATTGCAGGCTGAAGCACTGTAGTTCCCAATTTAGGAGAAATATAATTCATAAATATGGCCAATGCAATACTTATGGGTGCTGCAATAATAACTGCCCCAATGGAAGTCAGTGTGGATCCCACTATGAAAATCTTTGCCCCCAATTGAGGTTTATCTGAATCCGGTGCCCATACTGAACTGAATAAAAAGCTGCTAATTGAATAATGGTCTTTTGTAAAAGTTTTAACTCCCTGTGAACTTAAAAAAACTATGATTGCTAATGTTAGTGTAACAATAAGAGCTCCACAAAATATGGCAAAAGTTCTGCCCACATATTCATTTTTAAGCTTTTTTCTAAAATCACTTTTAATCATATTTATCTCCTCAATACTATATTAAACAGATTAAGACCGGCTGCATACAGCAGCCAGCCTTTACAAAAACTTATTTTGTCTTCATATCTGTCATTGGAATATATCCTAATTTTTCAACTAATGCTTTGTTATCAGCACTAGACATGTAATCTATAAATGCCTTAGCTAAGCCATTAGCTTCTCCCTTTGTATACATGTGCTCATAAGACCAGAAAGGATATTTTCCTGCAGTTATATTTTCCTTTGTAGCAGCCACTCCATCAATTTTAACCATTTTTAAATTCTTTTGTACATCTGCAGATAAATATGAAAGAGCCAGGTAGCTGATTGATCCTTTTGTTGATGCTATAGCCTTTTCAACACTTCCATTTGCATCCTGCATTGTACCTAAACCTGCTTTTTCATCTTTTCCGCCCATTATAGTACTTTTAAATGTAGCTCTTGTTCCTGAAGAAGAAGCTCTGTTTATCACATTAATAGGAGCATCATCTCCATTTAATTGCTTCCAATTCGTATATTCCCCTGTAAAAATCTTTTGAATTTGGTCTTTTGTTAATGAATCAACTTTAACATCATTACTTACAACAATGGCAAATCCTATTGCAGCTACTTCGTGATCAACTAATTCCTTTGCCTTTGCAGCATCCAGCTTTGATTCAGCAGTTACATCTGAATTTCCAATTTCAGCAGTTCCCTCAGAAACCAATTTTAATCCAGTACCGCTTCCGCCGCCTTGAACATTAATTGTAGCTTTTGGATTTTTATCAGTAAATACCTTACCAGCCTGCTCTGCTAATGGCTGAAGTGCAGTTGATCCCGCTAATGTAATTGAACCAGATATTTCTTTTGTTGCAGTATTGTTTTGTGTGTTATCTTTCTTTGCACCACATCCTGCAAGACCACTTGCTAACACTGTTATAGCTAATGCAGTTATTATAGTTTTTAATCTGTTTTTTTTCATTAATTAAGTCCTCCATTCAATTAATCATTTTCTTCTTGTTTACATTTAATATATTACTATGTTCAAGTTAACCCACTATTATGTAAATGTTAATTAAAGTTAACACAAGCATTTTTTATCTAAATAAATAAAAACTGTGCAAACATATTATGCTTACACAGTTTTGAAATTATTCATTGTATGGTATTGAAACTGTAAATGTACTTCCAACACCAACTTCACTTTTCACATAAATACTTCCATTAAAGCTCATGACTATATGCTTAACTATTGCCAGTCCTAATCCCGTTCCGCCTTGAGCCCTTGATCTAGCCTTATCAACTCTGTAAAACCTTTCAAAAAGTCTTGATAAATGAACTTTTGGTATTCCCACTCCGTTGTCCTTTACCCAAATTATGCAATTTTCGTTTTCTGCCCTTGTGCCAACTTCTATTTTTCCGCCATTTTCAGTATATTTAATTGCATTATCAACAAGGTTTATTATCATTTGCTTAAATTTGTCACCATCTCCAATAATATTTGGTACCCTTTCACAATTTAGTGCAATGCTTATATTTTTATTTTCAGCGGATTTACTTACCAAATAATATACAGCGTTAATTGTTTTTATTACGTCAATTTCTTCCGCTTTTCTCTCTTTGCTGTTCTCAATGTCGGAAAGTGTGAGAATATCGCTGATAAGTCTGGTTAATCTATCGGCTTCATCATTTATAATATTTAAGAACTTTTCTTTGGTTTTTTCATCATGTACATCTTTTAATGTTTCCGCAAAACCTTTAATAGAAGTTAAGGGAGTCTTTAATTCATGAGAAACATTTGCAACAAACTGAGATCTCATATTTTCTAGTTTTTTAAACTCAGTGATATTTTGAACAACCGCCACAGTACCTATTTTTTCATAGCCATTTATAATGTCAGCTGTTTTTATTCTAAGATCCCTTTCCTTTGGCCAATATATCTTTATTTCTGTATATTCATCCTTATTATTTTTAATAATATCTTCCAATTCAAAATCTCTAATATTATCCATTAAGTTTTTACCAATGATATCTTTATTTATTCCAAATATCTTCTTAGCATATGGATTTATCATTATTATTTTATAATTTTTATCCACAGCAATAACTCCGCTGTCCATACTTTTTAATATGGCTTCTAATCTATTTTGCTTTTCAATGGAGTCATCTAATGTTTCCTGAAGTTTATCAGCCATATTATTAAATGTATTGGCAAGATGGCCTATTTCATCCCTAGTGGAAATGTTTGCTCTCCTATCCATTTCGCCCTTTGCAATCCTTGAGGTTATAAACTCTAAATCCTTTATAGGTTTGGCAATTGCATATGAAAGGTTAGAGGAAAAAATTAAGGAAACCAATATTGCGAAAATTAAAATTATTGCATAATACTTTAAATAGGAGCTCTCTAACCCTGTAACTGTCTTCAATGGCACTGAACTTCTAACTATATAGCCATTGTTGTATAAAGTAGCACAATAAATATATTCACCTTTTGAGGAAATGCTTTCTCTTACAGAATATCCTACCCTTTGTTTCCTTGCTTGGATTATCTCTTCTCTGTTATTATGGTTATCCATTGTATCTTTATCAATAAAAGAATCAATTAAAACCCTGCCATCTTTATCTATATATGTAACTCTTATACCAGAGTCAGTAAAATCATTTAGGAAAAATTCTCTTTTATCCCTTATGTTTTCATTATTTAAAATATTTATTATTAAATCATTATTTGTTTTTAAATTAGATTTAGTACTTTCAATATGTTCATAGTTTACTAAAATAATAAATAAAGTGGTAATTGTAATTAAACTAAACAGTAGAGTTGCAAGCATTGATAATAATAACTTCTTTTTCATATCAAATCACCATTATTCATCATAGTTGAATCTATATCCAATTCCCCTGATAGTTTCTATGTACCTTGGATTTTTATCATCTTCCTCTACTTTTTGTCTTAAGTGTCTAATGTGAACATCTACAGTTCTTGTTTCTCCAATGTATTCATATCCCCATATTTTATCCAGCAAAAAATCTCTTGTCATTACTCTTCCTTTATTTTTAATTAATATCTCTAAAAGCTCAAATTCCTTTAATGTGAGTTCTATCTTTTTACCATTTTTAAAGATCTCATGTCTTTCGAAATCTATACTAATATCTGCAAAATCCACCCTTTTTTCTACAGGCCTGATTGCTGTTCTTCTAAGTACCGCCTTTGCTCTTGCAACTAGTTCTCTTACAGAAAATGGCTTAGTTACATAATCGTCTGCGCCCAATTCCAATCCAAGTATTTTATCTAACTCCTCACTTTTAGCAGTAATCATTATTATTGGAGTAGATGAAACTATATTATCTCTTCTTATTTCCTTACAAACATCATATCCATCCATGCCAGGAAGCATTAAGTCCAGGAAAACCAAATCAGGCTGGTCATCTTTTACAATTTTCAAAGCATCAATTCCATTATCCGCTGTAATACATTTAAATCCTGAATTCTCAAGGTTAAATTTTATCAATTCTCTAATATGTTCTTCATCATCAACAATTAATATTTTTTCTTCTCCCATTATAATTCCTCCTTAATGAAAAGTTACTTTATATAGACAAAAGAAAAATTTCTTTTGCTGGTTTTATCCTTTCTGTAAGAATGAAATTCCTTATTTTCATTACAGTAAGTACACATATTTAAAAACTTCATATTTTCATTTTTTACTCCGCTTATGGTAAGTTGATGTTTAATTATCTCTTTTAAATCTAATTTTCCATTATTATTTATATTAATATTTTTAAATTCGCTGGCGTTAGAAAAGCTGGCAAAAACTTCTTCTCCAACATTATAGCAGCAATCCATTATATGCGGACCTATTACTGCTACAATATTTTCTGATTTGCATCCATACTCTTGTTTAAGTTTTTTAATTGTCTTAAAAACAATCATATTTAAGCTTCCCCGCCATCCACTATGTACCGCTGCTGCAATATTTTTTTCTGTATCAGCCAATAATACGGGTACGCAATCAGCTGTAAAAATACCTACTGCTGTATTATACTTATCCGTAATTATTGCATCTCCCTGATGTATTTCTCCATCATAATTGTATATCAAATCACTGTGTATTTGTTTTAAATACCCAACATTCTCAACTTCAAACCATTTTTTTAAATTTTTAATATTATTCATACCTTCATTTGAATTGCAGTTAATATCCAAGCCACTGTTAGAAGTAGAAAAAATAAAATTTATTCTCCCGTATTCAACTTTATAGAAACTGTAATTTTCTATTTCTATTTTGCTCATATTTTTAAACTTTGAAATTATCATTTCAATCCCCCATTATACTTTATAATTTAATTCTAACACTGTTTTAGCATCATTGCTTACAAAATTCTATAATTTAACTTAGACTTAACTAATATGTATATAAAAAATGACATGAATTCACATGTCATTTTTATTAGCCATTAAATTTTTTATTTCTTCCATAAAAGTATTAATATCCTTAAACTGTCTATATACCGATGCAAACCTTACATAGGAAACCTCGTCTATTTTTTTTAAGCTTTCCATTATAAGTTCCCCAACATGTTCAGATTTAACTTCGGTTAACATTTCATTATTGATTTTTTTTTCAACTTCATCTGCAATTGCTTCAATTTGCTTTCTTGAAACTGGTCTCTTTTGACAGGCCTTTATTAATCCATTTATTATTTTAGTTCTATCAAAAAATTCTCTGCTCATATCCTTTTTAATTACCAATATTGGTATATCCTCAATTTTTTCATAGGTTGTGTACCTTCTATTGCAACTTAAACATTCTCTTCTTCTTCTAATGGCCATATCATCTTCCGTAGCTCTAGAATCAATGACCTTACTTTCTAAATAACCACAATAAGGACATTTCAAT
>JAQSXU010000218.1 GCA_029256485.1 Clostridiaceae bacterium | reverse complement strand
CATATTACCCCCATGATAAAATATTTTTTTATAAACTAAAAAATAGCAAAACAATATTGATTAATTGCTCAGTCACTAATTTTTTAACATTGCTTATTTTTCTATTATAACATAAAAGTTTTTATTTTTGATGACATGTAATAAGTAATAGCTTTGATGTAAAAACTAATATAAACATTTAAATTGCATGCTTTTTTTAAATTATTTAATCAAAAATTAATTAAATCCAGTTTTCTTTTTAATAAATCTATAGTATATTAACTATGTTGATGTAAAAATTTGACCGTTACTGTTATTTAAATTTAACTTTATTTTTCAAAAGATTAAGGAGTTTAAAATGACTGATATTTTGATATTGACTGCATCCTTTGGAAATGGGCATAATAGTGTTTCTAATGCACTAAAAGAACAAATTGAAACTGAACAGAAACAAACAAAAGTTGTTATTGCAGATATATTGGAAATTGTAGATCCAAACATGAAAAGCATAAGCACTAAGATGTACTCAGAACTTACAGAAAATTATCCTAATGTGTATAATAAATTGTATGATTTAAAAGTTATAAATAAAAATAATATTATTGATAATATTTTTAGCAACATGTATTATAAAAAATTCTATGAATATATTGAATTTGAACAACCTAAGATTATCATAAGTACATTTCCCCTATGTTCATGTATTGTTTCAAAAATAAAAGAAGAATACAATATTAACATAAAATTAATTACAGTAATTACCGATGTAGTAGATAGCTGGGAATGGATTTATAAAAACACAAACCTATACTTAGTTCCTACTATTGAGATAAAAAACAGACTAATAAACAAGAGCATAGATAAAAACAGCATTATTGTAACTGGTATACCGGTAAAAAAAGAATTCATAAATAAAGATGTGAAATTTTCTGTCAAAGATAAAAAATCGATTTTGATTGTATTAAGCGGAATTGATAATATATCTGAAGATTTGCTTAATAAGCTTGATAATCTCAATAATTTTAATATAAAAATAGTAACCGGCAGAAACAAAAAACTTTTTAAAAAACTTTCATACAAAAACTTTGCTAATATTAAAATATATGGTTATGTAAATAACCTAAATCAAATTATGGATGAGTCAATATTTATTGTAACAAAACCGGGTGGGGTAACTATTTTTGAAGCAATAAATAAAGAATTGCCATTAATAATTCTAAATTCAAACATAGGCCAGGAAAAAGGGAATATTGAGTTTGTCAAAAAAAATAGAATCGGCGTTATTCTTGACGACCTAAACAATTTACCATATGTGTTAGATTATTATTATAACAATCCAAGTATGGTTAATTATTACTGTAAAAATATAAAAAGAATAAAAGCAACTATAAATTATAACAGGCTTATCGACTCAGTCCTTAATGAGGTGATATGAAAATGTCTTTCAAAAAATATAAAAAAACCTTTAGTTTAATATTCATTGTTTTATCTGCTATTACTATGTTGTTTATATTGTTTAAAAATGATGATTTAATTAATTTGTTCAAAGTCGTAAAAAATATAGATTTAAATTACATTATTTTAGCATTATTATTTATTTTTATATTTTGGTTTATTGAAGCAACCTTGATCTATGCACTAATAATAAAATTTACTGATCGCAAAAAAAACTTAAAAAACTTTTGGCTTGCAATGAAGGTTACGATGATAGGACAATATTATAGTAATATTACTCCTATGGCGACTGGTGGCCAACCAGTTCAACTATACCTTCTCAAGGACGATAATATTTCTTTAAGCAATGGAACAGCAATCCTTATAAGCAAGTTTTTACTTTTTCAAATTGGAGTCACAATTTATTCGGTTTGCCTTGCATTATATAAAATAAAACTATTGCTAAATTATTATAACAGTGCTTCTGTCTTTGTAATTGCGGGGTTAATAATAAATATGATTATGCTCACTACAATCTTATTAATAGCCTTTAACCAACAGATTCTGTCAAAAATAAGCGCATCAATATATAATTTTTTATTCAAAATTCACGTCATAAAAGATACAAAAAAATTAATTGACAAAACAGAAAACTTTATTTCAGAATATAAAGAAAGCATTGGGAAATTAAGGGAAGATTACTGGTTCACAATTAAAATGTACGCAGTCTCTTTTTTACAGCTTACTGTTTATTTCAGCACTACATTCTTTGTTTATAAATCTTTTAATTTAAATGAGTCCAATATAATAGATATCATATGTTTACAATCATTCTTATATATGGCAGTATCCTTTATACCTACCCCTGGCACAGCAGGTGCAAGCGAAATAGGCTTTTTACTTCTGTTTGGGCATTTATTCCCTGCAAATATTATTTCAACAGCTTTGCTACTATGGAGAGGAATAAACTACTATTTTAGTTTAATATTCAGTGGTATTTTTTCTTTTACTATTACAGCTATACGAAATAAAAAAATTATTATTAATTGATTAAAAGTTTTACTATTTTATTATTAAAAAAGTTCACTTTAAGGACTTACTATCAATTAAAATGAACTTTTTTAAATTATTATTTATTGTTATTCCATTATAACAACCTGATTCGAACCATCCATTTCCTCAAGTTGTACGCTAATTCTTTCACTTCTTGAGGTAGGAACGTTTTTGCCGATAAAATCAGCTCTTATAGGAAGCTCTCTGTGTCCCCTGTCTATTAAAACTGCTAGCTCTACATTTTTGGGTCTTCCCTGATCTACTACAGCGTCCAATGCTGCTCTCACAGTTCTACCTGTATATAAAACATCATCTACCAAAACAACTGTTTTATTTTTTATATCAAAATCAAAACTTTTTACTGATAAAGGTGCTCTATCATCTTTTTCATAATCATCTCTGTAATAAGTTATGTCTAACGGAAATACAGGCACTTGTGAGCCTTCTATTTCCTCAATTTTCTTAACAAGTCTGAGAGCCAATGGCCAACCTCTGGTTTTTATGCCAACAAGCACAACATTATCAACGCCTTTGTTTTTTTCTATGATTTCATGAGAAATTCTGAACAAAGCTCTTTCAATAGCTTTTTCATCCATAATTATAGCTTTTGTAAGCATACCTATTGACCTCCAATTTTTTTTATTACTCTTTGAAAGTAATCAGGCAACTCACTTTCAAATTCCATATATTCCATTGTTGTAGGATGGACAAATCCAACAGTCTTTGAATGAAGGAGCTGTCCATTTAAACCAAATTTATTTGTTTTGCTGCCGTAAATTTCATCTCCAACAACTGGATGACTTATGTGTTTCAAGTGAACTCTTATTTGATGAGTTCTGCCTGTTTCTAATTTTAATTTTAATAATGTATATTTGCCATATCGCTCTAACACCCAAAAATTCGTAACTGCTTCCTTGCCATTTTTGTATGTTACTGCTCTTTTTTTTCTATCTTTTTCGCTTCTTCCTAACGGTTCATCAATTGTTCCAGAATCTTCTTTAATATTACCTTCAACCAGTGCATAATATATTCGGTTAATGGAATGTTCTTTCAAACACTTTGCTAAAAAATTATGCGACTTGTCATTTTTTGCTATAAGCATCAATCCTGATGTATTCATATCAAGTCTGTGGACAATTCCAGGACGCATAACTCCATTTATAGATGATAGATTTTTTAGATGGTACATTAAACCGTTAACCAATGTTCCTGAATAATGACCAGGTGCTGGATGAACCACCATACCCTGAGCTTTATTTACTACAGCTAAATCATCATCTTCATATACTATATCAATTGGGATATTTTCCGCATCTATATCCAGAATCTCCGGTTCAGGCAATAAGATAATTATTGAATCGTTAAGTTTAACCTTGTAATTAGATTTAACAATTTTATTATTAACAGTTATATTTCCGTCAGATATAAGCTTTTGAACAGAACTACGAGACATATCCTCAAGCTTACTTGAAACATAGACATCAATTCTTTCATTATTTATGTCAGATTCAATTAATATTTCATTATCATCATTTTCATCTTCAATTTCTACTATTCTATAATTATCGTTATCCATTAATTTCACTCTTTTCAAATCTGTTAAAAAGAATCAGAATTATCATCAATATTGTACCACAAACAACAAAACTATCAGCAACGTTAAAAATAGGAAAATTATAAAAGTTTCCAAACCTAACATCTATAAGATCTATAACATAACCCAGACGTACTCTGTCAATAAAATTTCCTATTGCTCCTCCTGCAATCATTGCTATTGAAAGCTTAGACATTTTAGAAATATTTTTAGTTTTAAAGTAAATGTATGCTAGAACTATGAGCATAATTATTGTAATTATTATGAAAAAAACTCTTTGGTTTTGAAGAATACTGAAGGCTGCTCCCTTATTTTCCGCATAAGTAAATCTAAGAAAATCTCCTATTATTTTGATTGAGCCGCCATTCTTTAATACGTTTACTGCCCATAGCTTTGTAATTTGGTCAATTGCAATGGAAGCCACAAATATTATTCCTATAAATACGTTCATAAATACCCCTCATTATACATAGTGCTTGATTTCAACCTTATATTTGCCACTTTTTGTTAGCCCGGAGAGCTTGGAAATTTTAAATCGCCCATACCTGCTTATTGAAATCATGTCTTGTTCCTTTATTTCTTCAGATACCTTTTCTTCAACCTGCCAATTGATTTTCACATTGCCTGCCCTTACCATATCTGAAGCAATTTCTCTTGACTTGTTGATAATGTGTTTCACAATGTTGTCTAACCTCATCGAAGAACTGGTTATGTTTAAAATCTCATGTTCCTGTTCTTTATAATTTACATTTTTTACGTCTATTAATTCTGCATTTACTTTATTATGGCCAATTTTTTCTAAATTGTACATTATATAATCAGTGATGTCGCTGTGTATTACAATATCTGCGTAATTGTCATACACGTAAATATCTCCTGTTTTATTTCTGTCTATTCCCAGAGACATAAGTGCTCCTAGGTAATCCTTGTGACTTAAAACTTTAAATTTTGAACAATTGTTAATCCTTAATCCAACTATAAATTCGCCTGTCTTAACACTGTCAAGATAATCAGGGTATAAAATGAAAACTTTCCTCTCACCTTGTTCAAATGAGGGGAAAAGTTCATATTTTATACTAAAATTCTTAATTATAGGCAGACATAGCTCTGCAACAAATGGATTTACAAATTCCGTTATTGCAGAGGTATAATTCTTATTAACATACATTGCTTTATCAGCAATTTTTCGTACTGTATTTTTTGTTTCTTCATCTTTTATAAAATC
>JAQSXU010000044.1 GCA_029256485.1 Clostridiaceae bacterium | reverse complement strand
AGTAAATAACATGATAAAAAATCATAAATTAGCTAAGGCAATAGCTGATGTCAGCTGGTCAGAATTTAGAACAATGCTCACATATAAAGCTAAATGGTACGGCAGAGAAATAATAATAGCACCATCAAATTATGCAAGTAGTCAGTTATGCTCTAATTGTGGGAATCAATCAAGCCAAACAAAAGACTTATCTTGTAGGACCTATGAATGCCCAGTGTGTGGAATGATAATGGATAGAGATATAAATGCCAGTAAAAACCTACTAAAACTAGCAATGTAATAAAAGATATATTGTTAGAGAGGTCGGAGCGACCTTGATAGCGTGGGTAAACTTGCTACGGTAGTAGTATTGACCACGAAGCCATCCACCTCTTAGGTGGTGGTAGTTCACCAGAAGAAGTATAAGAAAATATGAGGAAAACCAATAGAAAAGCTTCATAGAGCTGCAATGCAGGCTCTATCTGCAGGAAAGCAGCAGCTGAAAATATTTTGCTTGAAGCTGTTGAGTTAGATCTTGGTGCAGTATGGCTTGGAGCGGCACCAATTAAAGAAAGAGTAGATTATATAAAGAAAATGTTTAATTTAAAGGAAAACTTAAAACCATTTTGTGTAATTGCACTGGGATACCCAGATGGACAGGAAAATAAATTTATAGATAGATTTGATGAAAAAAGAATACACTATGAAAAGTTGGAAGGTTAAGCAAAAGTAAATAAAATGAATAGAAAGAGCACAATGTTTATAAAAATAATCATTGTGCTCTTTTAGAATAATTATGGCTTTAACTGCTGTAAAGAATATATGTATATATATATTTATAAAAGATAAACTAACAAAGAGTACATTTTACAGGAGGTGGATTAAATGAATGAAACTATATTAGAAAAAACAGAAGTCCGGGTCAGCTATCATGACTCTGTTGAAGAAATGCTTAAAAGAATAAGAGAAGATGGGATGTCTAATGTTTTTGACAGGTATGCATCACAGGAAAAAATAAGATGTAAATTCTGCTTGGAAGGACTAAGCTGCCAGCTGTGTTCTCAAGGTCCCTGCAGAATTAATCTTAAAGGAGAACAGCAAAAGGGAGTATGCGGCATAGGTCCTGATGCTATGGCAATGAGAAATATGCTGCTACGAAACATTATGGGAGCAGGTACATACAGTCATCACGCATATGAGGCATTTAGAACATTGAGGGCAACAGGGCAGGGAAAAACTCCATTTACAATAAAAGATACTGAAAAGCTTAAATGGATGTGCGGCAAAGTTGGAATTAATACAAATAAGGACATAAATAAGATGGCTGTGGATTTAGCCAATTTTTTAGAAGCAGAAATGGGAAAAGATGTAGATGAGCCAAGTGTTATGGTAGATGTATTTGCACCAAGGAAGAGAAAACAGGTGTGGAAGAACATTGGAATTTATCCTTCAGGAGTAGTTCATGAAGAACAAAATGCAGTAGCAAGCTGCTTAACCAACGTGGATGGAGATTATGCGTCTCTGGCAAAGAAGGGATTATCACTAGGATTATCTACAATTTATACAGCTCAGATAGGACTAGAAATGACACAGGATATATTATTTGGAACTCCAACTCCTCATGAAGTAAATGTGGATTTAGGAATAATGGATCCCAACTATATAAATATTGTATTTAATGGACATCAGCCATGGCCTGGAGTCGCTACTCTGCAAAAGGCAAAGACGCCAGAAGTACAGGAAAGAGCAAAAGCAGCTGGTGCCAAGGGACTTAGAATAGTTGGTTCCATTGAAACAGGTCAGGAGCTGCTGCAAAGATTTCAAATTGATGATGTATTTGTAGGGCTTATGGGAAACTGGCTAACCATAGAACCTCTTTTAGCTACAGGAACAGTGGATGTTCTGGCAATGGAGGAAAACTGCTCACCTCCTGCAATAGATCAGTATGCTGAAAAGTATCAGGTCACACTGGTGGGAGTAAGTACAATAATCGGATTGCCGGGGCTTAATCATATGTTCCCATACGATCCTGTAAAGGTGAATGAGACCGCTGACACATTAATAGACTTAGCCATTGAAAATTTCAAAAAGAGAAAGGGTAAGATTGTACCAAAAGTTCCTCAAATAATACAAAAGGCAATAGCTGGATTTTCTACAGAGGCTGTTTTAAAAGCACTGGGAAATAAATTAGATCCACTGGTAGATGTAATTGCAGCGGGGAAAATTAAGGGAGTAGTGGCTCTGGCAAATTGCTCCACATTGAGAAATGGACCTCAGGACTGGAACACAGTAAATCTGGTAAAGGAATTAATTAAAAAGGATATTTTAGTTGTTGCGGGGGGCTGCGGCAACCATGCACTGGAAGTAGCAGGACTTTGTAATTTAGACGCAGTAAATATGGCAGGTGCAGGTCTTAAAGAGGTTTGCAATATGCTGAAGATTCCTCCGGTTTTAAGCTTTGGAACCTGTACTGATACAGGAAGAATATCCATGCTTGTTACTGAACTTGCCAATCATCTTGATGTGGATATCCCTGACCTTCCAATTGCAGTAACTGCCCCTGAGTGGATGGAACAGAAGGCAACAATAGATGGTATGTTTGCTGTTGCATATGGAGCTTACACACATTTATCCCCAACTCCATTTTTAACAGGTGCCAGCCAGCTTGTAAAGCTTCTTACAGAGGATGTGGAAAAACTTACAGGAGGTAAAGTGGCTTTAGGTGATAATCCAGTAGAAGTAGCTAACAACATTGAAGCTCATATATTAAGTAAAAGAAAAGCAATGGGACTAAGCTAAAAAAACAATAACTCATATGATATTCATATGAGTTATTGTTTTTTAAACATTAGAATTTAAGTTAGAATAATACTTAATAGACCAATTTTCAAGTTCTTTTATGATCTCAGTAAGATCTTTGCCCTTATTAGTAAGATAATATTCTACTTTAGGTGGAATTTCAGCATAAATTACCTTATCTATTAGTCCATCATTTTCTAATTCCTTAAGTTTTTCATTTAATACTTTTTGGCTGATTCCATTTGTTATTCGCTGAAGTTCTAAAAATCTTTTGGGTTCTTCATATAAGTGGCACAATAAAACTGCTTTCCATTTACCTCTAATTAAATCCATTGCAAAATCTAAAAAGCATACATATTTTTTACCATTACAATCTATCATTGCATTTACCTGCCTTTAATCACCTTAAAATTAGAATTTCAAAATAATTATATATCATATAATTTAATAATAGCAAATTAATAACACAATGTAAGTATTTATGGCACAACAAATCTTACCTGCAGGTAAGTTATCTAACTAAAAAGTGCCTACTTGTTAGTTAGATATTTAAGACATATAATAAGTATCGAATTGTGAAAAATATAAAAAACAATAAGGAGGCAAATATATTATGAAAGTAGTTGCTTTTAATGGAAGTCCTAAAAAGAATGGTAATACCTATAAGGCAATAAAAGCTGTAGCAGAGGAATTAGAAAAAAGCAATATAGATGTAGAAATTATTCATGTAGGAAATAAGGTCATTCGTGGATGTTTAGCCTGTGGAGGGTGCAGCAGAAATATGAATGAAAGATGTGTTATTGAAAATGACCAGGTAAATGAGTGGATTCAAAAGATGAAAGAAGCTGATGGAATTATTTTAGGTTCTCCAGTGCACTATTCAGCTATAGCAGGAACAATGAAGTCATTTTTAGATCGTGCATTTCTTGTAACATCAGTAAACAATGGAATGCTTAGACATAAAGTTGGAGCCAGCGTGGTTGCAGATAGAAGATCCGGCGGTGTGCCGGTATTTGATCAACTGAATAACTATATTAATTATTCAGAAATGGTGATGCCTACATCAAATTACTGGAATGTAGTTTATGGAACAGAACCGGGGGAAGCAGAAAAAGATACAGAAGGTATGCAGATTATGAGAGTTTTAGGTAAAAATATGACCTGGTTAATGAAGCTTGTGGATTTTGGAAAAGGACATATAGAAGAAAATGAAAGAGAAGAAAAGATATTTATGAATTTTATAAGATAAAATAATTTTTATGTATAAGGATATTTTATTATTGCAGCTAATGTGATAATTTAATATCCTTATGTGCTTTATTTATGGTAATATAAGATTAAAAGTCAATTTGGAGGAATTTTTTATGCTTGAATCACATCTTGGAGTAACTGCTGCACTTTCTTCTGCATTATGCTGGACAATTACTGCGGTTGCATTTGAATCTGCAGGTAAAAAAGTCGGATCACTATGTGTAAACATACTAAGAATTTTCATAGCTTTTATTTTACTTTCAGTGTTTAACTTTTTTACAAGGGGAATTGCTTTACCAACGGATGCCTCATTTTCCACATGGATGTGGCTGCTTTTGTCTGGATTAATAGGATTTGTTATAGGGGATTTATTCTTATTCCAGGCATATGTGGAAATAGGTTCTCGTATATCTCAGTTAGTAATGTCTATAGTGCCTCCAATAACGGCAGTAACAGGCTATATTATAATGGGAGAAAAAATAACATTGCTTGGTTTTGCAGGGATGATGATAACTATTTCCGGCATTGCCATGGTAATATTGACGAAAGGGGAAGATGATAATAAAATTACCTTTTCTCATTCATTAAGAGGAATTATATTTGCATTTATAGGTGCATTAGGACAAGCCTTTGGACTGGTTTTTAGCAAATTTGGCATGGGATCCTATAATCCTTTTGCAGCTACTCAAATTAGAATTGTTGCAGCAATGATTGGATTTACCATTGTTATTTCAGCTACTAAAAACTGGGGCAAGGTATTTATGGGTATTAAAGATATGAAGGCTATGAGGAATATAACAATAGGATCAATTTTCGGACCATTTGTAGGTGTATCTATGTCTTTATTAGCGGTTCAGCATGCGCCTACAGCCATTGTATCCACTATAACTTCTATTACCCCAATACTGCTTATTCCTGTATCAATTATTATATTTAAGGAAAAGGTAATATCAAGAGAAGTATTTGGATCAATCATAACTTTATTTGGTATTGCAATTTTATTTATTTAATCATTTGTACATAACCCTATTTGGAAAGAGGCTGTTTTAAACGGCCTCTTTTTAATTTGTAGGATATTTATGGTTAAATTGCACCAGAATACATATTTTGTTCACTTTTTTCTCAGCAGATTTTAAGGATATTTTAAGCTGATATTAACCTTTTAAGTGTATACTTTGAAATCTAGAAGGATAAAAAGCATTTTGAAAGGTGAAAAACATGAAAAAAATAATTAAATTTATACCAAATACCATTACAATAACAAGAATTATAATGACTTTTGTATTCACATATCTTCTTATAGAACAATTTATATTTAACCAAGGGGAATTTATAGAATTAACAGCAGCCTTCACACTGATATGTATTTCAGATTTAGCAGATGGTAAAATTGCAAGAGCCATGGGTACCAATTCCGTATTTGGAGCGAAATTGGACGTTTTTGCAGATTTATTATTTATAGTCTTATCTTATGCTGTACTGATAAATCTTAAAATTTTGCCTTTATGGTTTTTTAGCTTTATATGCTTTAAATTTATGGAATTTGTATTGACATCCAAAATTATTAAATTTCAAAGTAAATTATCAAACAGTCCCTTTGTTTTTGATAGGGTTGGGAAAACAGTATCTGCAGCCTTCTTTGTAATTCCAGGCATAGCTTGTATTTGCAAATGTGCTGCCATTTATAATTCATCATATTTAATTAATTTACTGCTTTATGTAACATTTGCTGCTGGAATTTATTCCTCCTATTCAAGGATAAAGAGTTGTTTTAGATTTTTAACAACTATTTAGTTGCAGTATACATTGAAGGAGAGTTGTACAATGAGAAAAAAAACAGGTATTTTATTTATTTCATTTAGTATGTTAGTTACTGGGTTATTCTGGCTGCTTATGAAGCCTACAAGGAATATACCTATGATGAGTCAATATTCACAATTACTGGCTTCATTTGCTATGGCTGCTTTTGCCATGATAAATTTTATATCTACCAGACACAGGCTTTTAGATTATTTATTTGATGGACTAGACAAGTCATATATTTATCATAAATACTTAAGCATATCAGCACTGCTTTTGGTGGTAATTCACAATATAACAATTGGCATGGCAAGAAGAATTGAATTTAGAGAGGGTATTCGCATACCTAGAGATCCATATGCCATGTATGGAAGCTTCAGCTTGTATTTATTTGTAGTCCTTATATCAATTGCTATTTTAGCAAAAAAATTAAATTATGAAAGATGGAAATCAATTCATAAGTTTATGCCTATTCCATATGCAATGGGCATTTATCATTACTATGGAAGTGCAAATTATGCTGTTTTTTCAGTAAGCGCTTATGCAATGTGGATGGATTTTTTAAATATATTAGGAGTGGCATCGGCTGTTTACAGCATATTCTTATATGAAAAAACTGCTTTTAAATATCACTTTAAAATTAAAAATTTACAGGTGGTAGCTGATGATACCCTAGAAATCACAGGAAGTGCCTTAGGGAAAAGTATGAAATTTAAGCCTGGGCAGTTTGCATTTATAAAAACAGCAGGTAAGGATAATAAATTACCATCACATCCATTTACCATAAGTGAGGCTCCAAAACATGGTGAAATACAATTTACCATTAAGGCATTGGGAGATGACACAAGGGCTATATTTAATACATTGAAAATTGGTGACGAATTTGCAGCGGCAGGGCCTCATGGAAAGTTCAACTATGAAACAGGCACCAAAAATCAAATATGGATTGCTGGAGGAATTGGAGTAACCCCATTTAGGAGTTTTTTACAGTCTGTAATATCAAAAGATTACAATATAGATTTCTTTTATTCTTATAAAAATGAAAAAGAAGCAGCTTATGTGGATGAACTTAAGGAACTGGCAAATGATGAAAACTTTAAATTACATTTGATAAACACAAAAGAACAGGGACGTTTAACAGTAAATGAAATTTGCAAATATGCAAAATTTGAGGATACTACGGATGTTTATTTCTGCGGGCCAAGGCCCATGAGAGAAAGTTTGAGAAAACAATTTGAAAGCAGCAGCTTAAAGGTTGGACAATTTCATTTTGAACACTTTCAATTTAAATAGATTAAAATTTATATAAGCAAAGCATATTCATTTACCTATAAACCATAATTATTGAAGGATACATAGTTAAGATATAAATGGTGAAACTAAATAATGTTCAGAAAATTTATTAATAAATGATTATGGAGGTTAGGAAAGTGGATAATGCTACAGTAGTATGTGAATGTTTCAAGGTTACCGTGTCAGATATAAAGAAAGCAATTGAAAACGGAGCTAAATCATTTGAAGAGGTACAGGAAGTTACTAAAGTTGGTACTAGCTGCGGTAACTGCAATAACAGCATTAAACAGCTGGTCACTCAATTGCTGGTAAAGTAATATTTAATCTCCTCTCAAAGCACAATAAGGGTTTATAGCACATTAATGTAAATGGTTATATGCCATTTACATTAACTTAACTAAATATATTGTTAATAGGATATTTTAATCTCTCTATGGTCAACCGCTGTAGAAAACACAATTTGAGTTTCTGTATTACCGAATTTTTGAAGCTCATTAATAAGTGCATCAAGCTCCAACGTTGTATGGTAGGCAACCTTTATAAGCATTGAATATTTTCCTGTAACGCAGTTGCATTCAAGTACATTTGGAATTGCTGCAATAAAAGGATAAAATTCAGGTTTTTGTATTGGTTTTACTTCCAGGTTTATAAATGCCTTAATATTATAGCCAAGCTTTAATAAGTCTACATGTGCAGAATATCCAGTGATGATACCTGCCTCTTCTAATTTTAAAATACGTGTAGATACTGCTGGAGTTGACAGAAATACTTGCTCAGCTAAAAATTTAAGTGAATATCGTGCATTTTCTTGTAAAAGTTCAATAAGCTTCAAATCAATTTTATCCATAAATCAGCCTCTTTTCTTTTAAATTAGCACCAGCTTATAATTTATTATTATATAATGGTTATGTTAATTTAGTAAAGTTTTAAATGTAAGTTGGACCTAATTTTTTATTAATCTAATTAAAAATATTAAGTTTAAATACCCAATGTATGATTTTTCAACGAAATTTTGTTCTTAATTTAATTAACTAAAACATCATAATAATTAATTTAAATTAAGTATATGATGTTTATTTTTAGCTTTTATTCGAAAATGTGATTTAAGGATTTACATTGAGTCCAAACAGTGATAACCTCGCTCTATGGATAAACAATACGTAAACTGTAGTTGAAGTTGTTTAGCTATTAGAAATTTGAAAAATAGAAGCGGGGGATTTTACATGGATACAAGAATAGAATCTGATTCAATAGGAAGTATGAAAGTACCAGCTGATGCTTATTATGGAGTACAAACACTAAGAGCAAAAAATAACTTTCACATTACAAATAAAACAATTCATCCACAGCTTATAGTAAGTCTTGCTGAAATAAAAAAATCAGCAGCTATTACAAATAGAGATATAGAGAAATTAAATTCCACCATTGCTAATGCAATTATTTATGCCTGTGATGAGATTATTTCAGGAAAATTCCATGATGAATTTATAGTTGATCCTATTCAAGGGGGTGCAGGTACTTCTGCAAATATGAATGCCAATGAGGTTATTGCAAACCGTGCCATTGAATTACTAGGCGGAAACAAGGGAGATTACGGAATAGTTCATCCAAATGACCATGTAAACATGGCACAATCCACCAATGATGTGTTTCCAACTGCAGGAAAGCTTACTATTTTAAAAATGCTGCCTAAAGTAGCTTCAGAACTTCAGCGTTTATATAATGCTCTTCAGGCAAAATCCCTAGAGTTTGATAATGTTATAAAAATGGGACGTACTCAGCTTCAGGATGCAGTACCAATCAGACTTGGACAATCATTCCATGCATATGCTTCAGTGATAAAGCGTGATATAAATAGATTAAATAAAGCTGAAAAGGAAATGCTCACATTAAATATGGGAGCAACGGCTATAGGCACTTGTATTAATGCAAGTCCAGAATATATAAACAGCATTACATATAATCTTCAGAAGGTTACAGGGCTTAATGTGGTTCAGTCAGATGATTTAATTGATGCAACTCAAAACCTGGACGGCTTTGTAAGTGTATCAGGTATTTTAAAAACCTGCGCAGTAAATTTATCTAAAATGGCAAATGATTTAAGATTACTTTCCAGCGGACCTAAAACTGGTTTAGGAGAAATTAATCTTCCATCAAAGCAAAATGGATCATCAATTATGCCAGGCAAAATAAACCCTGTTATTCCGGAGGTAGTTTCCCAGGTTGCATTTAATATAATAGGAAATGACTTTACCATAACCATGGCAGCAGAGGCTGGGCAGATGGAGCTCAATGCCTTTGAACCAGTGCTTTTCTATAATTTATTTGAATCCATTGAAACTTTGAGAAATGCAGTTAAAACATTTGTAGACAATTGTATTGTTGGGATTACTGCTAATAAAGGAAGATGTTTGGAACTTTTAAATGGCAGTGTGGGGATGGTAACAGCACTTTGTCCTTACATAGGATATAAAGAATCCGCTGAAATTGCCAAGAAGGCTTTAAAAACAGGAATACCTGTTAATAAGATAATTTTAAAGGAAGGAATTTTAACCCGTGATGAATTGGAGCAGATATTAGATCCAATTTCAATGACCCAGCCGGATAAATCCTTAAGCGCAGATAAAGACAGATGTGCAATATAAATAAAGATTAAGAAGCCAGCTCCATAATATCAGGGGCTGGTTTCTTAATAAAATTAGTAAAATTAGGGACGGTTAATATAAAAGTTTCCTAATCTTGATTTTAATACTGCAAAAATGTTACAATCCTATTAATAAATATAATGAATTATATATAAATGCTGTGCACTGCTGTATAGAAACGAGGATAAACTCAATGACCAATAAAACAAAAGTTAGCTTAATATTAAAAGAGCTTTGTGAGAAAATAGATGGTACAAAAGAATATGGAATAACTGCCACAGACATTGCTGATAAATTGGAATTACAAAGGAATTTAGTTAGCCACTTGTTAAATGATATGAGTAAGGGTGGAAAAGCTATTAAAATCAGTAAAAGGCCTGTATACTTTATGGATTCAGAGGTATATGAAAGCAGGAAGAGTGAATTTAGACTCATATCAGAATACTTAAATGATAGCAGCCCACTTAATTCTAATACAGATAAATACCTATTTAAAGAATTAGTAGGCTCAAATGGAAGCTTAAAATATGTTGTTCAGCAATGTAAATCGGCAGTTGCATATCCTCCAAATGGATTACCTTTCTTACTTGTAGGTGAATCTGGAGTAGGAAAGAGCTTTATAGCTCAATTAGTATTTGATTACGCAAAGCATTCTGGTTTTGTAAAGGAAAATGCACCTTTTGTAATATTCAATTGTGCTGAATATGCAAATAATCCAGAACTTTTTTCTGCTATATTGTTTGGCGCTTCTAAGGGAGCTTATACAGGCGCAGATATGGATAGAGTGGGTCTTATTGAAAAAGCAAATGGGGGTTATCTTTTTCTTGATGAAATTCATAGGCTGCCTCCAGAAGGTCAAGAAAAACTTTTCTTATTTTTAGATAAAGGTATATTTAGGAGAGTGGGAGAGGCCGAGAAGAAGAGGGAAGCAAATGTAAGGATGATTTTTGCCACAACAGAGAATCCTGAAAACCAATTTCTTCAAACCTTTTTAAGGAGAATTCCATTAATAGTAAAAATACCTACCTTTCAAGACAGACCTCTAAAAGAAAGAAAGGAACTTATTAAAAACTTTTATAGGAAAGAAGCAGTAAATATTAATAAAGATATATTGGTTAGCAGTCAAGTAATCAGCATTCTTATCAATAATAACAGCTATGGAAATATAGGAAAACTTACTAATACTATAAAATTAAGCTGTGCCAGTGCTTTAAGTAGTTATATTAACAAAACTTCAAAGCCTGTTAAAGTAAAAATAAACAATCTGCCGAAGGAATTTATTAATCAAGATGATGATATAATGCTAAATAAAATAAATGTAAGCGATATGTTTTTAAGCTGTTCCGATAAAGATGACTTTGATGATGAAGGCAATAATTCAAATAAAGTATTGGAATTGACAAATAAGATTGTTAGCTTGATTGAAAATTTGAAAAGTGAGAAAAAAAGCAGCGAGAGTTTTATGATGGAAAGTACTGCTATTTTAAATGAATTAATTGATGATATGGTATTTAGCAAGAAAAATAAGGATTCAAGAAATATAATTTTTAATTCTATGGAGAAAATTACGGAAAATACTTTAGCTTTCATGCGTTCAAATTTTGGAATCAATTATTTTGGAAATAGTGCAGAAATTCTTACATACATTCTTACACATTTTCTTGAAAAATATGATGAAAGCTATATAACAGGTTTTGATGAGGCAGCTGAATACTTAAGTAAGATATATTCTAAGGATTATAAAACAACCTTAAGAATAATTGAAAATATAGAGAACAACTTAGGCTTAGAAGTTAGCAAAATTGCGGTGGTATATGTGCTGATTTATATAAAATCTCTTCATAAGGAATCAAATTCAAATCAAATAAATGCAGTAATAATTACCCATGGATATTCAACTGCAAGCAGTATTGCTGGGGTTGCAAACAGGATGCTTGGAAGGTATATTTTCGAACCTTTTGATATGCCACTAGAAAGTTCTGTATTAGAGATTAGTAATAAACTTAAAGACTATACAAAAACAATTGATACATCAAAGGGATTACTTATATTAGTGGATATGGGTTCCTTAGAAAGCATTTATATAAGTTTAAAAAACGAGCTTTATGGTGATATTGCAATAATAGATAATGTGTCCACACGTTTGGCGCTAGATGTAGGAAACAGAATACATAACTGCCAGCCACTTGAACAGATTGCAAAGGAAACGGTAGGAAGCAATATATGTAAATATAATTTTATACCTTCAAGAAAAAGAAAAGAAGACATAATTATAACCACGTGTATAACAGGTATAGGAACTGCAAGTAAATTAAAGGATCTTCTAAATAACTGTTTTAAAAATGAAAAAATTAAAGTATTAGCTTATGATTTTGATAGGCTAAAGGATAATGGCCGGGAGGATTTTATATTTAAACAGTATAATGTAAAGCTTATTATTGGAACAAATGATCCTAAGATTGCTGACATTCCATATATTTCTCTGGAAAATTTAATAATGAGAAAAGGTAATGAAATACTTATAAATACGCTAAGTGGTATTGTAGATCAGGGAATAATAGATAAAATTAATAGGGAAACCATTAAATTATTTACTTTGGAAAATGTGTTGAATTATTTAACTATACTAAATCCTGATAAAATTGTAGATCAAGTGGAGCAGGCATTAATTATTCTTGAAAGAGAATTGGGTTTTAAATTTCAAAATGATCTTAAGATTAGTTTGTATATTCACATAAGTTGTATGGTTGAGAGACTAGTTGTTAAAGATCCTATTATGACATATAAAGATATAACAGGATTCGAACAGTGTCATGTACACTTCGTAAATTTTGTGAGAAAAGCATTTAGTGTCATAGAACAGTTTTACAAAGTGAAAATACCAATTTCCGAAATTGGGTTTATTTACGACAGTATAAAAAATAAAGTTGATGATTTTCAGCTATAAGCTGTGCCAAGTAGTAAAGGTGTACACTACTTGGCACAGCTTTTGCTTTATATAAAGATATAGATAAAAGAAGGAGGAGAAGGTAATGGAACCCAATATTTTATTAACTAGAATTGATAACAGACTTGTTCATGGACAAGTAGGTGTCACATGGACTACATCTTTAGGTGCTAATCTACTTATAGTTGCAGATGATGATGCAGCGAAGGATCCTATTCAACAGCAATTAATGTCTATGACTGCTGAGTCATCTGGCGTAGGCATAAGATTTTTTACAATAGAACATACAATAGATATAATTCGTAAAGCATCTCCAAAACAAAAGATTTTTATTGTATGCAAAACACCAAAGGGAGTTAGAAGACTTGTAGAAGGCAACGTTCCTTTGAAAGAAGTAAATGTTGGAAACATGCATTTTTCAGAAGGAAAAAGATCTATAACTAAAAAGGTATATGTAAACGATGAAGACATGGAAGATTTAAAATTTATTTCATCAAAGGGCATTAATGTATTTGCACAAGATACACCTGGAGATATAAAAACAAAGATTGAATAAAATAAAAAGGAGGTTTTTTTATGCATAGTATTACATTAGTACAAGGTATTTTACTTTCTGTAATGGCAATTATAGTTGGCTTTGACTTTTGGCTTGAAGGACTTTATATTTTCAGACCAATAATAGTATGTACATTAACAGGACTTATTCTAGGAGATCTTAGAACTGGATTAATAGCTGGAGGACTTACAGAATTAGCATTTACAGGATTAACACCAGTAGGAGGTACACAACCACCTAATCCAATTTTAGCGGGTATTATGACAACAGTTATAGCATATACTACAGGAGCTGATGTAAAGGCAACAATAGGACTTGCACTACCTTTTAGTTTCTTAATGCAATATATTATATTATTTTATTATTCTACATTCTCTGTATTTATGCATAAGGCAGAAAGCTATGCTGATGAAGCCGATACTGAATCTTTTGGAAAATTAAATTTAACTACAACTTTAATTATTGGAATAACATATGGAGTAGTAGTATTCTTATGTACCTATATAGCTCAGGCTCCAATGAAACTATTAGTTGAAAGCATGCCTATATGGTTAAAACATGGATTTGAAATTGCAGGAGGAATTTTACCAGCAGTTGGATTTGGCCTATTGCTAAGGGTAATGTTAAAGGTAGAATATATACCTTTCCTTCTAATAGGATTTGTAATAGCTTCATTCCTAAATTTTTCAAATTTATTACCAGTAGCTTTAGTTGGTGCAGCATTTGCACTGTATGGATACTTTAATGACAAAAGCAACGCTGAAGCTTTGAAAGCTGTAAATAACCATGAAGGAGGCGAAGACTATAATGACGGAATCTAATAATAAAATGACAAAAAAGGATTTAAGAACATTAGCCTTTAGATCAGTTCTACTTCAAGCAAGTTTTAACTATGAAAGAATGCAGGCTGGTGGCTGGACATATGCAATGTTACCATTTTTAAAGAGAATTCATAAAGATGATAAACAAGGATTATCAGAATCAATGCACGATAATCTAGAATTTATTAATACAAACCCTACCTTAGTAGGATTTTTGATGGGATTAGTGGTTTCATTAGAAGAAAGTCATGAAGATAGAAGCGTTATAAAAGGTTTAAAGGTAGCATTATTCGGACCTTTAGCTGGAATAGGAGATGCCTTACTTTGGTTTACATTACTGCCTATAGTTGCAGGTATATGTTCATCCTTTGCAATTGCAGGAAATGTATTAGGCCCAATATTATTCTTTGCAGTTTATGTTTGCGTATTCCTTTCACGTATAATATGGACAACTTCGGGATACAATCTTGGAGTAAAAGCAATAACTATACTAAAAGAAAATTCAAAAGCTATCTCAAAAGCAGCTACAGTTTTGGGAATAACTGTTATAGGTGGATTAATAGCATCTTATGTTCACATTAGTCTTCTTGCTCAAATACCTGTAAGTGCAGGTCATGTAATTTCACTACAAAAAGATTTTGTTGATAAGATATTCCCTAATATATTGCCAATGGGATATACATTAACAATGTTCTATTTATTAAAAAAGAAGAATATTAACCCTACCACATTAATATTGATAACATTTGTTGCTGCCATAATATTATCATTCTTGGGAGTTTTATAATATGAAAACCACAATGATCGTAACAGGACATGGAAATTATGCAACAGGAATACAAAGTTCTTTGAAATTATTAGCAGGACATAATGAAGGGTTAGAGTTTATTGATTTTCTTGAAGAAGATAATGACACTTCATTAAGGGAAAAAATAATGGAAGCCGTAAATAGAAATACCGATTCACAATTTCTATTTGTATGTGACATTGTTGGAGGTACTCCTTTTAAAGAATGTGCAATACTTGCCAGTAATTCTGATAATATGGAAGCTGTGGCTGGGTGTAATGTAGGTGCCATTTTAGAGACAGTATTACTAAAAGATACAATGCCACTAAAAAGCCTTGCCAGCTCCATTATAGACTCAACCATTCATGGAGTTGCAAAATTTGAAAAAATAAATATTAATAAAGCGGATAATAGTTTAGATGAAGAAGATGGAATATAATATGTAAATAATAAAAGCAGAGTGGTTAAAACTAACATAGCTCTGCTTTTATTATTAAAAATTTTACTAGATAAAGGAGACTTAACATGAAAATCTTAGGTATAGAGGAAAAACAGCTTGTAAAGCTTGAAGCATATAATACAGTTTTAGAAATGTCAAGACAGCCCCAGTTATGGATGGAGGGACTTGACATTATAAGAGAGAATAAAAAGAAAATAGAATTATTTATAGAAAAAATTAATGCTATAGAAAAAATAAAAATTTATTTAGTTGGTGCTGGAAGCTCTGCTAAAGCCGCATTAATAGTAGAAAATTATATAAGAAGGATATGTAAAAAAGAAGTTGTAGCTGTTGCTTCAACTTCATTAATAACACATCCGGATAACTATATACTGGATGATTCACCAGTAATGCTAATTTCCCTAGGTGGTTCGGGAAATACTACTGAAGGATTGGAGGCAGTGGAGTTGTTCAAAGAAAGATGTAGGGAATTATATCAGATTCTTATTATTTGTTCTCCAGAAGGAAAAATAATTAATAAATATGGATATGATGATAAAACCTTATATATACCTATCCCTGATAAAACCAAGGGTAAAAGTATTGCAGCTACTGGGGAATTTACTTTGCTTATTCAATATGCATTGATGATATTTGATATAAAAAAGTACGATTATTATGTTAGTATGTTTAACAGCATATATGAAGATTCAAAGTGCTTTTTAGAAGAAGACATATATAAGGTTCATGCTTTAAGCAATAAAAAATATGAAACTATTGTGTCACTGGGATCAAATACATTGAATGCATTAGCCTCAGAAATGTGCTTAAAGATCAGTGAACTTTCCACTGGACTACAAAGTACAGAGTCACACTCCATATTGGAATTTAGACATGGTCCTAAGTTAATCATGAACTCTAATTCATTAGTTTCATTTTTCTTTAGCAATGATAATTGCGCTATTAAATATGAAATAGATATGTTAAAAGAGTGCTTCAATAATAAGATAAATAGTACAATTGCAGCAATATCTATGGATTATAATAAGGAAATAGATGAACACAGTGATTATTATTTTTATTTTAATAAAAACAATTTTAGATATTTGGATGAAGCACATACCATCTTTCAATATTCTTTATTGTTGCAGAGTTTCGCTATACTAAATGCTATTAATATAAAATGTGAACTCGATAAAATAAATAGTACTGGATTAGTTAACAAAGTAGCAGAAGGTGTGATAATATATAGGAAGTAATATTTCATACTAAATTAAATAATAATCCAGAGGTGTATTTGTATGGTTGGAATAGTAGCAATCTCTCATGGTGTTTATGCAAAAGAGCTGATAAATTCTATTGAGATGATATACGGTAAAGTGGATAAAATTAAAGCTATTTGTCTTGACAAAACAGAAAGTGTAGAAAGTTTAAATGGTAAGATTGAACATGAAATTAAAGAACTGAATGTAGATGAAGTCTTAATATTAGTGGATTTACTTGGGGGTACTCCGTATAATGCAAGTAGCCTTTGGATCAAGGATCCAAATATAAATGTTATTACTGGCATAAATATGCCAATGCTTTTAGAAATACTTCCGCATAGAAATGAAGGACTTAAAAGAGTTTCACAAATTGCTGAGGACTCGGCAAAAAATGGAATAGTAAATGTTAGAGAAAAATACAAAACTTTGAATAGAACCAAAGAAAACAAAGCATAATCCATGGAAGGAGGATTACATTGCTCAAAATAGTAAGACTTGACGATAGATTAGTTCATGGGCAGTTGTTCAACAATTGGTGTACCTATGAAGATATTACAGAAATATTAGTTGTAAATGAAGAAATAAATAATAATGAAATAAGAAAAACGTTTATAAAAATGTCTGCTCCAGAAAATATAAGTATCATATTTTGTAATGTTTCAAAGGCCCTAGAAATGTATGAAGAAGAATGCAAATATGAGAATGTAATCATTGTTTTTGGAAATCCATTTGAGATTTTAGAATTCATTGAAAATGGAGGAAAGGTAAAAAGTATAAATATAGGGGGAATGTCTTACAAAAAAGACAAGAAGAGGATTAGTACTACATTGTATGTTGATGAAGTTGAACTTAAGGCTTTGAAAAAAATAGCAAGTTATAACATTGAATTGGAAATAAGAATTTTGCCCACGGATAAAAGAATAGATTTTTTAAAATATTGCTAGTGTTGGGGGAGAACAATATGTCAATAATGCAAGCCATACTTTTATTTGTATTCGCTTCTATATCTGGAATCGGGTCTTCCACAGAAGAATTTCAAACCCACAGGCCTATAATTGCGGCTACTCTAATTGGATTAGCACTTGGAGATTTAAAACATGGAATAATAGTTGGTTCTCAGATGGAGCTAATTGCTCTTGGATGGATGTCAATAGGCGTTGCCACACCATTAGATGCAACTTTATCATCAATAATTGCTGCTATTTTGGTAATACTTGGCAGGCAGCAGATAGGAGTAGCAATAGGAATAGCAGTGCCTATAAGTGTAGTAGGACAACTTTTATTCATAGTTCAAAAGGGAATTATAGATGTGGCAATAATGCATTGGGCTGAAAATGGAGTTGAAAAAGGCCAATTGTGGAAGGTTACAACAGCTCATTTTCTAACTGCAATTCCAAGCATAATAAGAATAGCTGTACCCTCTTTAATAGTAGCCTATTTTGCAAATGTTACTTTTATACATAATTTTTTAAATTTAATACCTAAAACTATTACAGTAGGACTACAAATTTCTTCAGGTTTTCTTGTTGTTGTAGGGTATGCAATGATTCTTAGACTGCTTAATTTAAAAGAAATGCTGCCATTTTTTTTTATTGGGTTTTTGGTGATGACCTTTTCAAATATAACATTGATAGGGCTCACATTACTAGGTCTGAGTTTAGCAATAATATATTATGAAATTTTAAAAATGATAGATAAGGATACTAATAGAAATAGAAGAGCGGATAAAAGTGAAGCAAATTTAGAGAAAAAATTGGAAAATGTAAAAGTTGAAATAACCAAAAATGATTTAATGAAGGTATTTTGGAGAAGCCAAGTATTTCAGCTTTCCTGGAATTATGAAAGACTTCAAAATTTATGTTACTGCTACTGTATTATGCCTATTCTTAAAAAGCTATATAACACAAAAGAAGAACTTCAATCAGCTGTAAAGTCTCATTTAGAATATTTTAATACTCAGCCATTTTTCTCATCTGCAATAATGGGAGCAGATATAGCTGTTGAAGAAACCATGATTAATGAACAAGAGTTTAGCACATCTAGTATAGCACAACTAAAATTAGCTTTAATGGGACCTATGGCAGGTATAGGTGATCCAATCATATGGGGAATAATCAGACCAGTTACTGCAGCAATAGGGGCAGGTATTGCTTATAATGGGAATATATTAGGACCTATATTTTTCTTCGTAGTAATGAATACAGTAAGACTATTTATGAGGTATAACGTTTTGATGATTGCATATAGGGAAGGTACAAATATTGTTACGCAGCTAAAGAGTGCTCTACCTAAATTAAAAAATTCTATGGCTGTATTAACTTATACTATAATTGGTGGATTAGTTGCCAAATGGACAATTATTAAAGTACCTTTTGTATTATACTCAGTGAAAGGTAGTAGTGGTGTAATAACCGTTACGGCTCAACAGCAATTGGACACAATAATGCCCAATTTACTACCCTTCATATTAACTTTTTTAATATATTGGTTATTAAAGAAAAAAGTATCTCCCATGATATGCATGATTGGGTTAATGCTTTTGGGAATAGTTGGATATGCCTTCGGATTTTTAGGACTTTAATAATAAAAATATAACCTTTTGATTATATGGTTAAAAATCAAGGTACTGTAACAAATTGCAGAGAATGTAGCTTTTTCTAGTAAATTAAATCAATTAGATAGAAAATATTACTTATCGTATATAATTAAGCCAACCTATAATTTTAAAATAGATTGGCTTAAATTATAGAATATAGAGGTGTGTTGAGAGGCTTGAAGCTAATCTTATTCCTGACCAGATTTTAAAGCTTCCACCATGGATACTCTATTGATTTTCCTTCTGCTCAATAATTTGGACAACTCATAGGTCAGGTATATTACCACAAATCCGAGTAAAGTATATGCATAGTTTATTTTAATAGGCATAGATAAAGTCATATCCTTTGTTATTGATTTAAATAGTGCTTCTAATGAGACAAGCAGAAGAGGCACTCCTAAAATATAGCCGAGTACTACTATAAAGGTGGAGCTGTTTAAAACAAGAGAGTAAATTTCCTTTTTTCTGTAACCAAGCACCTTCATCAGTGAAATATTTTCCCTGTTTTCCTCTATAGTCAGGGATGTTACCACATATATTACAATTAGTCCAATTAAGAAGGACATAAATGATATAGCGCCTATAAAGGACTGAAGAGGCGCAGTCATTGTATCAAGGGCTTTTTTCATATCATCAACGGTTACCACTGTCAATAACTTGTCTTCAGGAATATCCAGCTTTTCATTGCTCCAAAGGCCCATATAGCTGCCAGCCGGGAAGTTAAGGGTAGAATTCAGTTTATCAAGAGGCACATAAATATATTGCCCTATATAGGTTTCAGCTATGCTGTCTACCTTTATACTATATTCTTTAGAATCCAGCTTGCTCACCACTGTAACTGTATCATTAGGTTTTAAATTAAGCTTGTCAGCCAGAGGTCTGGTTACAATAACTTTATCTGATTTTAATACGTTTCCTGATTTATCCTTAAAGGAAATAAACTGAGAATTTTCACTTACGCCATATACTGTAAAGGCCAATTTACTGTTTCCTTTTGCAGAAGACGGTATTTCTGAAAAAGCTTCACCCTTATCAGGTTTAACCTGTTGAATAGAATTAAATACATAAGTATAATTGTATTTAAATGATTCGTTGAAGGAATCCTTCATTAAATAGTCCAATGAATTCTTTTCAGTGAAGCCCATTAGAAGAAGCATAGTTGCAATAATTACACCCAGCAGAAGGAATATACTTCTTGTAATACTTCTAAGCTGTTCTCTAACTTTAAATTTAGTATTAAAGCTTAATTTATGAAGCTTTACATGTCTTTCGATGAAGGTCACCTTGTCAGTCTTTTTTCCGCCTCTCATAAGTTCCACTGGAGAACTCTTAAGTGATTTATTTATTAAAAAGTAACTGCACACTATCAAAAATACTACTGGAAGCAGAATACTTACTGAAATATAACTGAAGCTGTAGTTAATGGAACTAACAGGCATATTAAAATAAGAAATCATAAAATCAATCATAGGTTTTAAAGTGATAATTCCTAAGGTAGTTCCAATTATTCCTCCTAAAAGTGATATAAACAATGAATATCTTAGATAGTGCTTCAATATATCTCTTTTCTTATAACCCAATGCATAAAGAGTTCCTATAATAACAGATTCCCTCTTCAGCATTCTCCACATAACTATACCTGTTAATATGCAGGTAAGAATCAATATTAGCACAGGAACAGATGAACTCATGCTGCCAATGCCTTTAAGCTTTGCCGTTACATAGTTTACCCTTGTATTATCTGTTATATTGAGCCAGTTAAGAACAATAATGTTTTGGCTTTTCAGATAATCCTTAAGCTGCCACATTCTATCCTCTAAATTACTTTTATCCCCATTAAATCTTACGGCATAAGAGCTATTGCCTCTACTAAGACTGTTAAAGTCATCTTTGCTGAGTACAGCAATGCCGAAACTGCTTGGATCAGTCATTATATCTGATTCTGATCTAAGAGGGTATATATAGTTAGGAAGCGATACAAAGCCGCATATGTTGAATTTGGTATTATATATATTTATACTGTCTCCAATACTCAATTTATTAGCCTTAGCATAGGCTGGATCAATTAAGATATTATTTTTACTTACTGACTTTCCTTCAATTACTGCTGGTAAATTAATTTTGAAGTTTTCTCTGAATATCCTTAATGTTTTATCTTTGGAAAACTGGTAATCCACGGATTTAGTTTCCTCTATGCTCACATTAAATTTTGATTCCAAAGCATCTATATTATTGATTTTTTTATCAGTTATAAAGCTTGCATCTTCCTGATTATAATTTTTTTCAAAGGAAGTTGTTAGCCCTGATAAATTGATTGATAGTAAATTAAATAAAGTAAAAAGAACACAGCTTAAAATAATGAGCACTAAAGAACCAACATATTGAGATTTGCTTTCCATCATAGTTCTCTTTATTTTCCTATTTATAATCATTACCACTCAATCCTTTCTGCAGATATAATTGTGCTATTAACAATTTTTTCTTCAATTTCGCCGCTTTTAACCTTGTATACTTTATTGGCCATAGCACTGATTGCAGTATTATGAGTTATCATAAGTATAGTTGTTCCAAAATCCTTGTTTATCTTCTGTATAAGCTTTAATATTTCTCTGGAAGTTGAAAAGTCAAGGGCTCCAGTGGGTTCATCACATAATAAAAGCTTTGGGTTCTTAACTATTGCTCTTGCAATTGAAACCCTCTGCTGCTCTCCTCCGCTTAATTCTCTTGGAAATCTGTCTTTCTTATCATGCATTCCCACAGCCTTTAAAACTTCATCTGTATTCAGAGGATTCTGGCTTATGTTTGAAACCACCTCAATATTTTCACCTACAGTAAGATTAGGTATTAAGTTGTAAAATTGAAAAATGAAGCCTATGTTATCCCTTCTATAGTCTGTTAGCTTGTCATCATTTAATTTGGTAACATCTATATTGTCAACAAAAACTGAACCGGAATCACATCTGTCAATTCCTCCAATAATATTTAGAAGAGTTGATTTACCAGATCCGGATGGTCCAAGTATGACTCCAATTTCTCCTTTCTCCAAATTGATTCCCGCTCCTTTTAAAACAGTTGTAGTCACATCACCTGTAGTGTAACTTTTCTTCAAATCTTCTACATTTAAAAACATTTTTTAATTCCTCCCCATCCCATTTTTCATTAATTCAATCATGGCTTTAATTTCATTTTCATATTCATCAAAGGGTTCATCTATTATTTCCTGACCCATGCTTTTTGCTCTATTCATAATATATTCCTTAAATTTAAAGGATACTCCTGTAACATAAAGACAAAGCAGCTTATCATCTATGTCTTCTCTTATGTAACCATTTTTCTTACCCTGGCGTATAAAATCAAGCACATATTTGTCAGAAGCTTTTAAAATATAATCCATGGATTCATCCATTACATTTTTATATCTTCCTAAGAACACCTCCTGAATGAAAATAACTGCTTCTCTTTCTTCTCTCATTTGAACAATAATTTCCCTTGAGCTCTCATAGAGATAATCAAATATATTAGTGTTATCAATAGGTGTAGTAATGTATTTATTGTATTTTTTCATAAGAAGGTCTATGGACCACTGTATTGAATAAAGAAAAAGCTCTTTTTTGTTATCAAAATACTGATACATACTTCCTTTTGCAACTCCAGCAGTTTTTGAAATATCTCCAATATTGCTTTTCTCATAGCCAAGCTTGGAAAATTTGCTTATTGCAGCTCTCATAATATTTTCTTGTTTTTCTTCACTAAGATTTATAAATGTTTTCTTTGGCATTTTATTTACCTTCCCCTGTAATAGTATGTGACCCGTAAGTCATGTGACTTTATAGTCATAGTATATGACTGGAGGGTCACAATGTCAATGGGGTTGATAAAAATAAATAAAACATAAAAAATAATGTGCCAATTTTTAAGTTTGCACATTATTTCCATGAATATTTTATTTTACATAAGTTGGATTGAAAGTAATTGGACTGAAAGTCATACTAATAATAGCTTTTCCAACATCTAATGTTACTGTTCTTCCGTCTAATTCATAAGTTTCAACTCTTATGGTTGGATTATTTAACATATCATATAAATCATTTGCCCGTGTTGGAATTATCCAATTTAGTATAGTTTTTATTTTGTCCATTTCCGGATTATTTACTGTAAAGCTTAATTTCATATCAAAGGGGCCTTCAAAATCATACATATTATCACGGCATGGTAGATTATATTGTATATATTGTGTGTCGTTACCTTCAGTCCAAGTTTGCCAAAAGCCACTAACAAAACCCAAACCAGATAGTCTATTCGATATTTCTATTCCATTATAAACTGGTTTAGGTACTACTTTTGATTTTCCATCCCAAGCACCATCTGCTCCTACTACATAAAAATCTGGTGTGGTAGTATTTGTTGCCATCTGTCCATTAGCATATAAATAGTACCACTTACCGCCAGTTGAAACCCAACCTGTAGCCATTACTCCACTTGGATTTAAATAATACCATTTACCATTATATAAAATCCAACCAATTGCATTGTCTCCATTTTGATTAAAATAGTGCCAACTACCGCCAGTTGAAACCCAACCTGTAGTCATGTCTCCGCTTGAATTTAAATAATACCATTTACCATTATATAAAATCAAACCTTTTGCCATGTCACCATTAGGATTTAAAAAGTACCATTTACCATTAACTAAATTCCAACCTGTAGCCATTACTCCAGCATCATTTAGGTAATACCATTTTCCTCCGTATTGCAGCCAACCTTTTTTTAAATTTCCATTAACATAATAGTTCCAAGTTGAACCATTTTGTATCCAACCATTAACATCATTTGCTCCTACTGTACTTTGCGAAATACCTAAAGTACCAATTATCATAGAAGTACTTAATAAAATTGATATAACCTTCTTTTTAAACAATTACCTTACCACCATAAAATATTATTTGATATAATTGTATAATTCTACATATTGGGTTATTATCCTTTATATTCTACATTTATATTTTTAAGGTAACCAGTAATTATTTTCTAATTAATGGATTATTCCATGTGATAATTGTACCACTTACTAAGTAATATTTTCACAGATGCAGCAGCGGGAACAGCAATGAGCATACCTATAAGTCCACCAACATTTCCGCCAATAAGAATTGCAAGCATAGTAAATACCGGATGCAAGCCTACACTATCACCAACAATTTTAGGTGCTAATAAATTATTATCCACCTGTTGAACTGCAAGCATTCCAATAATTGCCCATATTGCTGTAATAGGTTGTCCACTTAATAGTGCCATAATTACTGCAAGAACAGTTCCAACCATGGGCCCTATATATGGTATCATATTACAAATACCTGCAATAATTCCTATTATAAAAGCATAGTCTATGCCAATAAAGAAAAGTACAACTGCAGATAAAAATCCTACCATAGAGGCCTCCAGCAACTGTCCCTTAATATAATTGCTAAAGGTATCATCTATAATATTGAATATTTCTTTTAATTTAGCTCCTGTTTTGCTTTTGCCAAATATAAGAATAAAAATTTTATTCCATAGATTCAAAAAGTACTCTGAGTCCTGTAATAAATAAA